>JBPCWG010000013.1:0-3990 GCA_051009705.1 Methyloligellaceae bacterium
GTCATAAGCTGATACGATTGCCCCATCAAAAAAAAGAGGCCCGGTCATTCGGGCCTCAACTTCATCGATTTAGGAAAATGATTATCAGGAGTTTTTATCCGAAGTGTCCGGAAGGAAAAACTCGCCATTCCGGATTTTTTCTATTTCAGCTGGCGAATAACCATAGAATTTGAGGCTCTCATCGCTCTTTTTCTGCAGTTCAAGGACGATGACTCGTTCGGCATCTCTGGTACGAGCTTCTACGAGTCTGGCCCAAAATCCGTTCCAGAAACCTGTCGTCGAATTTTTGGGGGCTCCGGATGTATACCCTGATAGTCCCAAATTGGATGTTGCGGTGCTCATTTTCTTTCTCCAATAAGAATCAAGCGATCAAATGTTGAAGATTACTTAGGTCGATCTCGAGCGCTTCACCAGACTTGGAATTGCAGGGCAGCCTTGAAGCCAGCGCATATCAGCAGCATCGGGGCTGCACCGGATGATCGGAATTCTGCGGAATGACCTTGTTTTCCGACGTTTCCCAAATGCAAACAGAATTGCGGAATTCCCTTCGAAGACAATAAATTTTGTCGGAATTAGCTAAAAAGCTGGAGAAATTAGTCCGCTTTCTGCTAAACCTCGTGGGATTGCTCTATGATTTCAAAAATTAAAACAGATTGTTTGAAATATGGAAATTGTACTAACAGTCATTGCCAAGGATCGCCCCGGGCTGGTTGAGACGATCTCGGAGACGATAACCAAAAACTCCGGCAATTGGGTCGACAGTTCTATGGCCCGGTTGGAGGGGCAGTTTGCGGGCATTCTGAGTGTTTCAGTGCCGGAGGCGGCAATAGAGTCTCTGACGTCCGACCTGGAAAGCCTCGGCAATGAGGGTATCGAGATACAGGTTCGAACCGGCTCGGAAAAGCAGGAAATTCCGTCCGGACGCTATGCACATGTGGAACTTACCGGTGCTGATCATCCAGGCATTGTGCATGAAGTCTCGCGCACATTGAGCAAGTTCGGCGTCAATGTCGAAGCGCTGAAGACGGAAATTTTTTCGGCAAGTATGTCGGGAACGCCAATGTTTTCCGCACAGGCCGAAATATTTGTTCCCGCGGATTTGGAGATTGGCACTCTGACTGATGAATTGGAAATGATCGCGAACGATCTGATGGTTGAAATCGAATTAAGGGATGATCATTGAAGATCAGGATTGGCATCCGATTTTGGAATTTTACGTTGTCCTCCAGACGCAACTGGCATTCGCGCGGATTTAGCTGTTGTCTCGGATTGAAGGGCCATAGTAAACTCGATAATTATAAGAAATGGGAGAAAGTGTATGAAGTTTGGTATCGGACAATCGGTACGCCGGAAAGAAGATCCCCGGTTTTTGACGGGGCAGGGTAAATATATCGACGATATCAATCTTGCGGCTCAGACCCGGGCTGCAATTCTGTTTTCCCAACACGCCCACGCCCTCATCAAATCAATCGATGTCTCCGCCGCTCGCGATGCCGACGGGGTCATTGCAGTCCTGACCGGACAGGATTATGTCAATGACGGCCTGGGCCCCATTCTGCCTGAAATGATGCCCGAAGATATGGGTGGGCCGAAGGGATATCGGACACAGCATTATCCCCTGGCAACGGATCGGGTACGCTTCGTCGGCCAACGCGTTGCTGTCGTCGTTGCCGAGACTGAGGTCCAAGCTCGTGATGCGCTTGATTTGATTGAAGTGGATTACGAGCCATTGCCGCATGTTGTCGATGCCGTCGAAGCGGTCAAGGAGGGTGCGCCCCTGGTGCATGAAGAAGCAGGGGCCAACAGTTGCTTTACCCTTAAAATGGGAAACGGTGAAACCATCGATGAAGTGATCGAGAATGCGGATCATGTCATTCGCATGAATATTCCCAACAACCGATTGACCGCGGTAACCATGGAACCGCGCGGTTGTATCGGCGAGTTCAGCGAGGGCACGGACCGGTATACGCTCTATTCCAGCACCCAGAATGTTCACGGGCTGAGGGCCGGCCTCAGTCATCAGGTGCTCAAGGTGCCGGAAAGTCAGATCCGGGTCGTTGCGCGCGATGTCGGTGGTGGATTCGGCATGAAGGGTGGTCTCTACCCCGAAGAAGCAATTGTTTTGTGGGCTGCAAAAAAAGTTGGCCGCCCCGTGAAGTGGATTGCAACAAGGGCGGAAGCTTTCCTGGCCGACGATCAGGGACGCGATCTCACGGTCGAGGCCGTTCTTGCCCTGGACAAGGAAGGCAATATTCAAGGCCTTAAATGGGACGGATATCATAATCTCGGCGCCTATATAGACAGCGCCGGCTGTGTGCCGGTCCTGTTTGCACCGAAACTTGCGCCGACCGTTTATGATATTCCGGTTGTCTCCGTTTCCAACACCTCCGTTTTCACGAATACCGTACCGACAATTCCCTATCGCGGCGCTGGCCGGCCTGAAGCGGTTTACATCATCGAAAGGTTGATGGATGCCGCGGCTCGGGAATTGAATTTGGACAAAGGTGAACTTCGGCAAAAGAACTTTATTACTCCCGACCAGATGCCTTATGAAACGAAAACAGGATGGCTCTACGACTCGGGCAATTATGCACAAACAATGGAGAAATGCCGGTCCCTCGCTGACTGGGATGGTTATGACGCGCGTCAAAAACAATCCCAGGAAAAGAACCGGACACGCGGTCGGGCTCTCATTTACTATGTGGACAACACCGGCATTTTCAATGACCGGATGGAGATGCGATTTGGCCCCGACGGTATTCTGACCATATTGTCCGGGGTCCTCAACCATGGGCAGGGCCACGAAACTTCTTTCGCCCAAATGGCCTCCGACTGGTTGGGTATTCCGTTTGAAGATATTCGCCTGGTACAGGCGGACACCGATGCGGTCGCTGTCGGGCGGGGAACTTATGCTTCCCGAAGTACCATGGTGGGCGGCAGCGCACTGCGGGCCGCTGCCGATCAGGTGATCGAAAATGGCAAGAAATTTGCCGCTCACTTTCTGGAGGCGGATGCAGCGGATATTGAGTTCGAAGATGGGACATTCAGAGTACCTCAGACCAACAAGACGATGACCACAACCGAAGTTGCCAAGCGGGCGGCCATCAAAGTCGGTGTGCCGGGGCACTTAGGCGCCTGTCTGGAGGGTGTCGGCGCATTCTGGTCACCAATGCCGAGCTTTCCAAATGGCTGTCACATCTGCGAAGTGGAAATAGACCCCCAAACCGGAGAGGTCTCAATTGACCGCTACACGGTTGTTGACGATATCGGCAATGTCATCAATCCATTGCTGGCTTCAGCTCAGATACATGGCGGCGTCGCTCAGGGTGTCGGGCAAGCTCTCATGGAGAACATTGCCTATGACAGCGACAGCGGTCAGCTGGTATCCGGTACACTGATGGATTATTCGATGCCTCGCGCTGATTGCTTTCCGGATCTTTCTGTAGATTTCAACCCGATCCCGAGCACAACGAATCCCATCGGTGTCAAGGGTGTCGGAGAAGGGGGGACCGTGGCGGCGACCCCTTGTACAATAAATGCCATTGTCGATGCCCTGTCGAACCATGGCGTCACGGACATTACCCTGCCGGCCAGCGCATCAAAAATCTGGCAGGCTATGAATGCACAATCAGCATAGGTGCGGCATGAAATTGTTGGACCTAACTGTATAAACAACGAAAAATACTGATCAGAATTTGGGAAAATATACATGGTAAAACTATTCAAATCTCTTTTCGGAGCTTCCGGGGTAGATCCAAAACAATCTCCGCCCAGCGGGACATCCGGGGAAGGGGGAGATACATTGCAAGCATCCGAAGCAGGGTCCGATCTTGTGACCGTTTCGATGACGGTTAACGGCGAAACCGTGACAGGCGAAGTCGAAGCCCGCACACGGCTGGTTCAGTTTATTCGCGAAAATCTTAGATTGACCGGAACCCACATAGGCTGTGACACGTCGCAATGCGGCGCATGTACCATTCATATGGACGG
>JBPCWG010000014.1:0-3778 GCA_051009705.1 Methyloligellaceae bacterium
CTGCCAGAGTTTGAGAATAATATCCATCGCTTCCAGGGTCATCAGCCCCTGGGTGCCAGGGTCCGGCAGGTCAAACAGCGCCCAGTCTGTGGGGATACCGCCTTGACCGAACCCGACATTGATTCTCCCCCTGGAAAGATGATCCAGATACGCAATCCGGATGGCGACATTGGCTGGATGGTGTTGTGGCAGGATCGAGACGCCGGTACCCAGGCGAATGTTTTCGGTCTGGGAGACCATGGTGGCGATAAAGATGTCATTGGATGGAATGGGTTCCCATTCGGCACTGTGATGCTGTCCAATCCAGGCTTCCTTATATCCGAGCCTATCCGCAAGAATGATGCAGGCGCTGTCTTCCTCGAAGGTCTGGGTCCGGTCCTTTTCGGGGGGATGCAACGGCATCATAAACAGTCCGAGATCCATCATATCATCCTTTCGATCGCTACACCGGGTGGGCGCGGTTACTCGTGGAGATCAGAACACCAGCGTCAGGCCGGTTGTGACAGCGACAGGATCGTACCGATGCTGTTGGCCTGCTCCAGATTGAGTATGTTGTCCGCCAAGGTATTTGTCATCTCGGAACCGAGATAGGGTTCACACAGGCCGTTGAATTTCTGTCGGAATTCTCCGTCCGAAGGAAAATTATCCGGCTCACCCTTGGGGATGGGAGTAAACAACTCGAACGAATTCAGTTTGGTTTTAATTCGGGCTTTCGCTGCCAGGTTAGGGAGAGTATCTTCGACTTCATCGTCAAGATAGGTATGGACTTTTCGGCAGAGTTCCAGAGTTTCCGTGTCCCTGAGGTGTCGGTCATAGTCGACCCACTTTAGACCGCCTTCCCTGAGGGCCACGGCGGCAACAAAGGCCATGGAAAACTGTCCGTCAACAACATTCTTGGGATTGTGGCGAATATTCTCCGGTTCCCCAATCAGCATATTGCCGGTCTTCGACATACCAATCTGGATATCAGTCACATCTTCAGCACGAATATCATTTTCATTTCTGAGAGCGACAATGGAATCGATAGCCGCATGTCCATAGCGGCAGGAAGGATAGGGTTTTACTGCCAGATTCAAAGTCTCCCACAATTCGCCCAGGCCCTCGAGAGCGATCTCCGGTCGCGGGTTAGGGGCATAGGCTGCAAAAAAACCGGCCTTGCCTTCAAAAGGCTGTTCGACACCTTTATATCCTTCCTGAGAGAGAACGGCGGCGATCAAACCGTTCTGTGCCGCCTGTCCCACATGTGATCTCTTGGTCCAGGCGCCATCATTCAAAAATTCAAGAGATCCTGCGGCCTGACTGAGGGCGATGCCAAACGCATTTCGCAGACCATTGCCGTCGAGGCCAAGCAATTTACCGGCAGCGGTTGCAGCTCCGAAAATCCCGCATGTCGCTGTCGGGTGAAATCCGCGGCGATAGTGTTCCGCCGGCCCCAGGGCTTTCGACAATCGGATCTGGATTTCATAGCCAGCGACGAGGGCGGCTATCAGATCCTGGCCCGAGGCATTGGCCAGTTCTGCGGCAGCCAGTCCGGCGGGAAGAATGGGTGCTGACGAATGCAGGGAGGCCGCCGCGTGGGTGTCATCAAAGTCAAGGGAATGGGCAAGTGTGCCGTTGAGAAGCGCTGCCGCTGCTGGCCGATATCTTTCCTTGTCTCCGAGTACGGCACAGGAACCCCCGGTCATTTCGAGTTTTTCGACTGCGGAAACCATGGCTGGAGTTGACTCCGCATCATGTCGGGCGCAGATAATTATACCTGCAGTATCCAGAACCAGACGCTTGCA
The DNA here is from genome assembly GCA_051009705.1 of Methyloligellaceae bacterium. Taxonomy (GTDB): domain Bacteria; phylum Pseudomonadota; class Alphaproteobacteria; order Rhizobiales; family CAYWUX01; genus JANQOC01. Next base: position 1,785 of record JBPCWG010000014.1, read on the forward strand.
GCGTTCGACGACGATTGTCGGAAGATCCTGATAAACTAAATCGGCAGCAAACTGTGCCAGTGTTTTTGATATCTGGGTCATTCTGTTCTCGCTCTCAACCATGCCTGCCTCATACTACCATATCGACCAGATTTGGCAGTATAATTCAGTCCATCCGAAGCCCCGGTTTTCGAGGCCGGAAACGCGGTGATGGTTCTAGGGAAAGCCTGTATTTCGAATTTCGAGATGCGTGGGGCAAAGCCTGGTTCAATAGAACGAGGCGACAAAGATCCGGCAACCCGTCAGCCTGTCATGGGCCAAACGGGGATTCAGAATTTCAGGGTCCCGTGTTGTGTTCAGTTGCCTTGCCGGAGATCCTCTGCAGACGATTCATCCCGTCACAATAATCAGCCGATAGCTGAAATTGAGACATTTTCTATTCCCAAAAGGGCTTGCTGCTTTCGCGCTGGGCCTGCTCTCTTGTAATGCCGATGTCACGAAGCATATGGTAGTTTAGTTGCTTAAGATCCGCCCGCTGCCGCCATCTTTCATACCACTGTTCGAAGAGGCACGGGATCGCAATCTTGAGATGCCTGGGATTTTTGACTGTTTGCCGGATAGGGGCTGACTGGGAGGCAGATGCAATAGTATTTCTAATGAACATTATTCATTCTCCTTATCCGTAAACCGGCGGATATTTGAGTGATTTATGATAGAAATCGGCGTGTATGTGCTGAAAGTAGGCTTGATTATCCTTGTGCACAAAGCATCATTTCTGTACCTTGCATGAATTATTTTAAGGCTATGAAGGCTTTTTCCATGGTTCGGCACTTACCATCGCTGAATGCCTTGAAGGCGTTTGAAGCTGCTGCCCGGCATAAGAGTTTCACCCGCGCTTCAGAAGAATTGTGCGTCACGTCGGGTGCTGTCAGTCACCAGGTGAAAGCCCTGGAGGCCGAACTCGGTCTGCAGCTTTTCAAACGGGAACCCCAGCGTCTGGTCATTACTGAGGCCGGAAGCGCTTATCTCATCACCATCCGTGATGCCTTGGATCGCATCGCTGAAGGCACTGAACGCCTGTTACGTCGCCAGAGCTCGGGCGTTCTGACGGTCAGTGTTTCTCCGAATTTCGCATCGAAATGGCTGGTCCATCGTCTCGGTCGTTTTGCCGAACAGTTTCCCGAAATAGATCTCCGGATCAGCGCCACCTTGCATCACGTGGATTTCGCTCTTGAAGACATTGACATAGCTATCCGACACCGGGAAATTCCCGAACCCGGGTTCGAATTCACGCGTCTGTATTCGGAAAAACTGTTTCCAGTGTGCAGTCCGGATTTGATGAAGGGTGAAAAAAAATTGCGCGTTCCCGATGATCTGGTGCATCACACCCTGTTACATCTGGACAACCGCCAGGACTGGTCAAAATGGCTCGATCTCGCAGGCGTGTCTGATGCGGACCTTAATCGAGGACCCGTCCTTAATCAGGCAAGCATGGTTATCGATGCCGCCGTTGACGGTCAGGGGGTCGCGTTGGCGCGCACCGGGCTCGCGGCCCACGATCTCATCAATGAGCGGCTTGTGCGCCCCTTGGATCTTGCGTTGCCGGTCTCTTACGCTTACTGGATCGTCTGTCCCACTGCGACAGCGAATCTTCCCAAGATCGCGACATTCCGCGATTGGATCGTCGCCGAAGCGGAAGTCGAAACAGACCGGCTGCAAAAAATGCTGGAACAGAACTGATTGACTACTTGTAGGATGTTGGAATTGGATCCAGATCCTTCAACTAAGGTGTGTAAACCCGATGCCGGACAGATTGACCTGTGCTGGACAGGGTGTCGATGTTTGCCTTAGATAGGGTCTTCATTCAAGAGAGAAAGAGTTGAAGACAATGGCAACTTATGTATTGGTCCATGGGGCCTGGCACGGCGGATGGTGTTGGCGAGAAGTGCGACAGCGGTTGCGAGCTGAGGGACATCGGGTATTTACCCCGACACTCACCGGTTTGGGGGAGCGAT
>JBPCWG010000015.1:0-3046 GCA_051009705.1 Methyloligellaceae bacterium
GCCTCGACATTACCCTCGTTCGTCTCGGCGGCAAACTGACTGGATTCGAGAAACCGCACCCAGCGAATCGACTGTTCCAGGGCATAGCTTTCCAGGTCCTGGGAGACGCGTTTTTCCCAGATATGAATCCCAAACCCGAAAAGGGCGGTAATCACGGCGAAAAAACACGCTAGAATAATACTTTCGCGCTTGAATTCGAATTTTGACATCATCTAATAATCCGGTCTTCAAAACCCGTTCTTAGACGATGAATCTAAAGATCTTCATAATTTGGAATGGAGAAGGAATTTGAACTGTTAACCGTTCGTTAACGGTCGATCCAAACCGGACCCAATCGCGATCGAACGGCGGTCAATCCCTGAATTCCTGCGCTGGGGACGGCCCAATTCCCTGAAAATCGCAGCCGCAGGCCAAAATTGACAAAAAGAACTTTGCACAATCAGGCCGGATGGCCATATAAGACAAACATGATAAACAACGCGCCTCTTAGATTCCTGAAAATGAACGGACTTGGCAATGACTTTGCCATTTTCGACAGCCGTTCGCGTGCGCTCCAGCTCGGGCCGGAGGGAGCCAAACGCGTGGCCGACCGCGAGGCTGGAATCGGGTGCGATCAGGTAATTGTTGTAGAGCCCTCGAACCAGGCCGATGTTTTCATGCGCATTCTCAACGCCGATGGCGGCGAGGTCGACGCCTGCGGCAATGCCGCCCGTTGTGTTGCCGCCGTCATTGCCCAGGAATTACAGAAAGATCAGGTTTCGATCGAAACCAATGTCGCTCTCCTTGGCGCTATGCAAAACGAGGATGGCACCATCACCATCGACATGGGCGAACCGCTGTTCGACTGGGAATCGATTCCCCTTTCGGAAAAATTTCACGACACGCGGGGAATTGAACTTGCCGTCGGCCCTGTGGGCAATCCGGTCATGCACACACCCAGCGTCGCCAATGTGGGAAATCCCCACTGTATTTTCTGGGTCGACAATCTGGCCGACCATGACCTGGCATCCATCGGGCCCATTCTCGAATATCATCCGTTCTTTCCCGAACGGGCAAACATCTCCCTCGCCCAGGTAAACTCGCGCCAGTCGATGGATCTCATTGTCTGGGAACGGGGTGTGGGGCTGACCAAAGCCTGTGGCACGGCGGCCTGCGCGGCAGCTGTTTCAGCTCACCGTAAAAGAATTTGCGACAGAACCGTCATGGTGACTCTTCCTGGCGGAACCCTGCGTATCGACTGGCGGGAATCCGACAATCATATCCTGATGACCGGACCAATCGAGTATGAATATGACGGCCATCTCGATCCTGTCGACTTTGCCTTTCAGCTGGCCTGAGTTTGAAAATGACGAAATCCAAAATAGTAACTTTCGGTTGCCGGCTGAACAGTTATGAGTCCGAAGTCATGGCCGATCTCAGCGACGCGGCCGGACTGCGGGACACGATCGTTTTCAACACCTGTGCAGTGACATCGGAAGCACAAAGACAGGCGCGGCAAGCCATTCGCAAAGCCCGCCGCGAAAGCCCGGAAGCCAGAATAGTCGTCACCGGGTGTGCGGCCCAGATCGATCCCGGTGAATTTTCGGACATGCCGGAAGTCGACCATGTCATCGGCAATGCGGAAAAAATGGACAAGGCTGTGTTTGAGGGACTTTCCCTGCCGGAAAGCGAACGGATCGTTGTCAACGACATCATGTCGGTGAAGGAAACCGCGAACCACTTGATTTCCGGATTTGGAGAACGCGCCCGGGCCTTTGTGCAGATCCAGAATGGTTGCGACCACCGGTGCACCTTCTGCATTATTCCCTATGGTCGTGGAAATTCGAGATCCGTCCCCGCCGGTGTGGTGGTTGAGCAGATTCGGACGCTCGTGGAACGAGGCTTCAAGGAAGTCGTTCTGACAGGCGTGGATATGACCGCCTATGGCAATGACCTGCCGGGGCAAATGACTCTCGGTTCTCTGGTAAAATCAATTCTCCGCCAGGTTCGGGATCTGCCGCGCTTGCGGATTTCGTCTATCGATTCCGTCGAGGTGGATGCAGACCTCCTGGACGTTATCACTGATGAACCCCGGCTGATGCCGCACCTGCACCTTTCTCTGCAGTCCGGCGACAATATGATATTGAAACGCATGAAACGCCGGCATTTGCGCGAAGATGCGATTGCCTTCTGCGCACAAGTCAGACAGAAACGTCCGGACATGGTCTTCGGAGCCGATATTATTGCCGGCTTCCCCACGGAAACGGATGATATGTTCGCCCGGTCCGTGGATCTCGTTGACGCCTGTGATCTCACATTTCTGCACATCTTCCCCTATTCGCCACGGCCGGGAACGCCGGCGGCCCGCATGCCGCAGCTCGACCGCGGGATCGTGAAACAGCGCGCCTTGAAATTAAGGGAAATTGGCGATGAGAGAAGATCGGATTTTCTCGCCCGCCAAAAAGATCAGACCGTGGAACTGCTGATGGAAAACACAACCGTCGGACGCACACCCCAGTTCGCGGAAATGCAGCTCAGCGAGTCCCAGATGATGGGGTCATTTGTCAAAGCCCGAATTGAAGGTGTCGCCGGCCATCAGCTGGTTGGTCACTCGCTGCCGCGTGTAAACTGACGGAGGTTTTTTTGTCGGACACCAACGAAAAAAAGGGATCATTCTTTGATCGCTTTAAAAAGAAAACGGGAGATCCTGCCGTCACTGTAACCGAAGCGGAAGCCGTCTCTTCCCTGGGCGACCAGCAGGACGATGATCCCCGGTCCGACGAAACGTTTTCGAAAGAAAATACTCAAGAAGATGTGTCTCAAAAAGATGTGCCTCAAGAAGGTGGAACGCAAGAAGGTGGAACGCAAGAAGAAGAATCTCAACCCGACCAGAAGCAAAGCTGGTTTCAGCGACTGAAATCAGGCCTGTCGAAATCTTCTTCGAAGCTGACGGAGGGTCTGACGAGTATCTTCACCCACAAGAAACTCGATGACGAAACTCTGCAGTCCCTGGAAGACCTGCTCATCCAGGCCGACCTCGGTGTCGATACAGCTGTCCAGATTACTG
>JBPCWG010000016.1:0-3924 GCA_051009705.1 Methyloligellaceae bacterium
TTGAAATCATTGGCGCACCCCGCAGGACTCGAACCTGCAACCCCCAGATTCGAAGTCTGGTGCTCTATCCAATTGAGCTAGGGGTGCCAGGACCCGTTTACAACAGGTCAAAATCGTTGATCGACCGTCATATAAACCGTTCTGAAGGCATCAATCAACTGCAATCGGTGTTTGTCCCGAAATTTAAGCCTGTCGTATGGTGTATGGCGGTTATTGTTCCGTGGCGAGTCGGTAGACAGGATCCGAGATCAATGAAACGGGACTGGGCAGGAACATCAGTCAGGACAACTAGAAACAGTTGGCGATGCCGGCGATCATTTTCTTGAAAAAAATGGATTCACCGTACTGGAATTGCAGAAAAACGGCCGTTACCAGTAAAAAACCGAACAATGTGAAGACACCTCCCAGTAAAAGATAATCTCGGGTCGAGAGCGACGAGAGATTCTCGTCATTCTTTTTGTCCGGCTTCTGGTTTGCAGCGTTGGATATGACTGTTGAATTCTGAACAGACATTTTCAATCTCCTAACCCCGAAAATAGCAAAAATGAGTTGATTTGACCAGTCCAGCATCCTGGATCTGTCATCGCGCATAGATCATGTGCCGAGATCGGAAATCGGAGGCCGGGGCGGAGGCAATTTTTTCATGGCGGGCTTGAGATCTTTGGCCGGTGTGATTTTTACCCTGAATATTGATCTCCTGCGACGGATCACATGGCGTGTGAGTTGGTTTATCGGGATTATCGCGATGGACAGGCAGATTTTCAGAATCAGAAGTCGCGAAATCAGTCCACCACCGCCTGACAGGCGCGGGGGAAGCTTCAGGGGGAAGTCGGATTTCGTATTTATTTTGCGCCGTTGCATGGGCCGTCAGTCGCTTCAGAGCCTGTCTCTTTTCAGGGGCCAGCCCGAGAAAATCGAAGTTGAATCTCACGTTTCCGGGGTATGGCTCGAAAACCCGGTTGCGTAAGAAAGATCCTCATGGCTTTAACCATTGGTGAGACGACAATACTGCCGTTGGAATTCCCAGTTCAATGAGACGACCCGCTTATGGTAAACAGGTGCCCCGTGAGTAGGTTCAAAACTAACGGACCAACACTCTGTCCAAAGTTGTCTAAGAAAATCAGCCGAGGGTAGTTCTCTCGATGTTCCCTGCAATTTCCGCCTCAGATTCGACCCCCTGTTTGAGGAGGTCCCGGTAGTCGGCTTGAAGTTTGCTATGCAGGTCCTGTATCGCCTGTACAGTCTGATCCTGTTGTGCCTGTTCCGATGTCTGGACTGGCGCTGCAACATTGGTGGTAACGACACTCTCAACACTGTTGACGAGTTGTTCGAGCATTGTCTCGAGTTGCTTGGGGAACCAACGGATATCCTCGCGCATACGCGCAATCGTGGCCATGGCAATGAGCCATTCAGCCGCATCTTTATAGTTTTCCGGCGTTAAGCGGATCAGCTTGTCGAGGGCTTCCTGCTGCTCGAAGTAACCCTCGGTTTTCAATTTTCCGTTGTTGGCTTGAAGCTTCTTTTCCGCAGCTTCAAATTCAGTTCTGGCCTTTTTAAAGGGAGATATTTCCATTGTTCAAACCCATACGCATCACACAAAAGGTCTAAACATTCCTGCTCAGACATATCCATACAACTTCGAGCATGAGGCTTTTTGGTAAATGAATTGCTAATTTCAAATGCGGTCCGGCCAATTGTCTGGTCGAAGCAGGGGACAATTTTTGTAGCGAATTCTCGTTATGCCGGGGGTTGAGCCGAGCTTTCCCGCAGAATGAGCCAGTAGTTTGCACCGAATATGACGCAGGCACCTAAAAGAACCCAGAAATCCAGCGCTTCCTGATAGATGAGGAATCCTACGAGCGTGATGAACGGCACCCGCAGAAAATCCATTGGATAGATAACCGAGGCATCGGCGATTTGAAGAGCCCGGGCCATGCCGTAATGAGCGGTGTTGCCGGTAATGGCAACGAGTAGGATCCACGGCAGGTCTGCGGTGCCCGGCCAGATCCACTCGGAATAAGCAAACGTCAGTGACAGAGGTGTTTGCAGAAGTGCCATATAAAAAATGATGGCGACCGGTGCGTCGGTGCGGGTCAGGACTTTTGTGAATATCAGTGAACAGGCAAACCCAAATCCCGCGAACAGGACAATGAAAGCAGCGGGATCGACAATGGCAACACCGGGACGGATAATAATCAATACCCCGAGGAAACCGCCAATGACGGCAAACAGCCGCGCCGGGGTCATTTGCTCCTTCAGGACAAAAGCGGCGATGATTATAACCCAGATCGGTGCCGTAAACTCCAGAGCAAATACCTCGGCCAGGGGCAGCAGCGTCAGTCCGAGAAACCACGAATATTGCGCGCAGAAATGAATGGAATGACGGGCCAGATGCAGTCCCGGTCTCCGGGTTTTCAAAACATGCAGGCCGGACAGGAACACGAACGGCAGGATGAACAACAGGCCACCGAAGCTGCGAAACACGAGAATTTGGAATACCGAAATATGTGAGCTCAATTCACGCGCCGATATCGCCATGAGCGTGAAGGAGGCCAGAGCAACAGACATCCAGGCGGCGGCACGTATGACGGGCGACTGCATATTCATTGTCTAAGGCTCGCTTGTGCAGAATGCTATCCGCGTTGGGATCAAAAATTTGAAGACCCACGAAATTACGAGAATTGGCAGCAACGAAATTTGTGGCGATTGATGAGGGGCAACAATGACAAAATAATTAGTCTGTCACCAGAACTAAATTTTCTTTTGGATTTTATTCCGGTACGGGCAAGGAACTGGCAACGTGCTGTACCATTCTCCAATGGCCGTCGATTTTACGGAAAATGTTGGAGGCGATGGTAAAGCTGCCACCGAGATTTTCCTCACAATAGACGATGGCTGTATTTCCGGTTTGGAGGACGACCGGGTTTTCCGGGAAAACTTTGGGAGGCACACTTTCAACCATGATTCGAAACCAGGAATCCATCACATCTTCAAAGCCGTCGATGGCCGGCCAGTTGGGATGAATTACGGAAACGTCGTTACTTCTGTGCCAGAGCTCCGACATGGCTTCGAAATTTCCACTCCGGAAGGATTTGTAAAATGCGTCATTGACCGAAAGAATATGAGTTTTTTCTGCAATATCTCTGGACATCTCAAATTGTTCTTTCGCAATTTTTTTAGCGTTTGCAGACCTTTAAGTCGTTATTCGTCTCACATTCCACTCCAGTTTAGGCCAAATAGATCGATTTGAAAATCCCTGAAACCACGGACATGGTAACGAGGTAAACAAATTCAGTTCAAAGTAATCAACCTGCAACAATCTAGAATTAGGTCCTTAAAAGAACCCAGGGGGGCAAAGAGGTCTTTTGGGGTCCAAGAGTTCTAATGGGTTTTGGGAGTTCGGTCTTCGCAGTTGCATAAATTGCTGTTAATGTTGAGTATTGACTAATTAACCACGCTCGATTGGCAGATTCGGACGAGTCTGCACAAAATACCAGTTAGCCGATATTCAGGAGGTGCCGAGATGCATCCTAAACTTGAAGCCTTTTCACAATCTTGCCGGGAAATTCTTTCTCAGTCCAATTCCAGGGAAGCGCTGGAGCAGATCAAGAACAACCTTGAGCCCTTACTAACGGATCCGGACTTTATTTCTGCCTATCTGGGACCCGATAATAAGAATGAGCGCGAAGTTCTATACGAAGACCCGGATCAGAAATTCTGTATCCTTGCCCATGTTTACGAAGGTCCCAAAACAGGCCAGCCCCATGATCACGGGCCTACCTGGGCGATTTATGGTCAAGCAGAAGGGGAAACGGAGATGTCGGAGTATCGCATTCTGACACCACCGGAAAACGGGGCGCCGGGACAGGTGGAAAAGGTCAAAACCTATGTTTTGAAACCTGGCATGGCGGAAGCCTATGAAGC
>JBPCWG010000017.1:0-2660 GCA_051009705.1 Methyloligellaceae bacterium
GGACGAGTGAGATTTGCCTCGATCATGGTCAAAAAAGACCCCTGGAGAACGATGCATTTGCGAAACGATAACGCGTTCCGTGCCGTTAATGACGAAGGTCCCGTTCGATGTCATGAAGGGAATATCCCCCATATAGACATCCTGCTCCTTGATATCCTTGACGGACCGGGCGCCCGTTTCCTCATTGATATCAAAAACGATGAGACGCAAGGTTACCTTCAGAGGCGCGGCATAAGTCATTCCCCGCTGCTGACACTCTTCGACATCATATTTGGGCTGGTCGAACTCGTAGCTGACAAATTCGAGAATAGATTTCTCGGAAAAATCATTAATTGGAAATACCGAGGAAAATACCGCCTGCAGACCTGTATCCGTTCGCCCGCCTTCGGGTTCTTCAACCATCAAAAACTGTTCGTAGGACTGTTTTTGAACTTCAATCAGATTTGGCATCTCAGCGACTTCGGCGATTTTGCCAAATGTTTTCCGGATACGTTTTCGGCCTATAAAAGTCTCAGCCATATCGGCTCCTTTTTAAGACAATCCAGTCCTTCCATGACGGCAATGATGACGAAAGGCATCGCATCTCGCTGAATGATCGACATGGGGTCCGGAGGTGTTCCTGCAAATATTCCAATCGTATGGGTTGGGGCCGCGGTACATCCGCAGCCCCGAATGTCGTGTGTATTTATTTCAGCTCGATGGTGGCGCCGGCTTCTTCAAGCTTCTTCTTGATTTCTTCGGCTTCATCTTTTGACACGCCTTCTTTCAGATTGCCCGGAGCGCCTTCAACCAGTTCCTTGGCCTCTTTCAGGCCCAGGCCGGTAATGCCCCTGACTTCTTTAATGACATTGATTTTCTTGTCACCAAAGGAGGCCAAAACAACATCAAACTCGGTTTTTTCTTCGGCGGCACCGCCATCTGCACCTGCAGCTCCTCCAACAGCGGCCACAGCCACTGGTGCTGCAGCGGAAACGCCCCATTTATCTTCGAGGAGTTTTGAAAGTTCTGCCGCTTCGAGAACCGTCAGGTTTGAAAGGTCATCTACAATTTGTTCTAAATTTGCCATCTTACTAATTCCTATGCTTTGAATTTTCTATCTGCATTGTCGCCCTTAGGCGGCTTCATCTTTTTGGCTGTACGCACTCATAACCCGAGCCAATTGACCCGCGGGTGCATTGACAACCTGTGCAATTTTTCCAGCCGGTGCTTGTATCAATCCGACAAGTTTACCCCTGAGCTCGTCAAGGGAAGGCAGACTTGCCAAAGATTTGACTGCGTCGGAATCCAAAACCGTCGGCCCCATTGATCCGCCCAATATGACAAGGTTTTCATTATCCTTGGCAAATTCGACAGCAATTTTGGGAGCGGTAACGGGATCGTCCGAATAGGCGATTACGGTAGGGCCTGCGAACAAGTCACTGATCCCACTGACATCGGTTCCTTCAAGGGCAATCTTCACAAGTCGATTCTTGGCCACCTTAACCTGACCTCCGGCTTGCCGCATCTGACGTCTAAGTTCCGTCATCTTGGCAACCGAAAGACCCGAATAATGGGCCACAACGATCACGCCCGTACTAGAAAGCGTATCGTGAAGCGTTGTTACGAGCTCTTGTTTTTTTGCTCTATCCACCTCATTTTCTCCAATATGGCTCCCCGTTCCGGGAAAGCCTGTTAAGCCCAGCTACCCCGATGGAAATTCGACATCCCTGCCACGTTTCCATCTCAGGATAGCAATCTATGCCTGTCCACCCCGACCATTCAGACCGATTGGGCTTTTACGAGGTTCAAACCGATTGTGGGCAAATTGCCCTTTGATCATCAGCTTGTCTCCCATCTCATGCAGGCCCCTGAGGCTTAATCCGATGGCTCATCGCCATCGGTACCCGCAATCTCGGACAGGATGAGGTCGCAACAAATGTTCCAGACCTCTATACGGACAATCAGCGATCGCCCGAATCCAATTAATCTCCTTTACTCAGCAATTCCCGCGACACTATTCACTTCGACCCTAACGCCAGGTCCCATCGTCGAACTCACGGCCACTTTTTTCAGATAAGCGCCCTTGGCGCCGCTTGGTTTGGCTCTGACAACGGCATTCGTTAAGGCCTTGATATTTTCAATCAGGGCCGCTTCGGAAAAACTGGCTTTACCGACGCCTGCATGAACAATCCCGGCTTTTTCAACGCGAAATTCAACAGCGCCGCCTTTTGCGGATTTTACGGCTTCTGCCACATCAGGTGTCACCGTACCCACCTTGGGATTAGGCATGAGCCCTCTTGGTCCCAATACTTTCCCAAGACGACCGACAAGGGGCATCATGTCTGGTGTCGCGATGCATCGATCGAATTCGATATCTCCGTTCTGGACTTTCTCGACCAGATCTTCGGCGCCGACGATATCCGCACCGGCCGATTTTGCTTCCTCGGCCTTGTCATCTTTGGCAAAAACAGCAACCCGGACAGAACGTCCCGAGCCATTGGGAAGTTGGCAAACTCCACGAACCATCTGATCCGCATGACGCGGATCGACACCCAGATTCATTGCCACTTCGACGGTCTCATCGAATTTGACCGATGCTTGTGACTTAATGAGCTTGACCGCTTCTTCAATGGAATAAAGCTTTGTTCGGTCGACATTTTCAGCCGCACTTCTGTAGCGCT
>JBPCWG010000018.1:0-6062 GCA_051009705.1 Methyloligellaceae bacterium
GAATAATGTCCGGTTCGAATTCCCAGACATGGTCCAGGGCCTTCGCAACGGCTCGCAGATAATCCGCGTCTTCTGTTGCATCCGGGAGACCGATATCCAGGTCCGCCGGAAATTTGCGGAAGGGGAAGTTCTTTTCGCCGTGAACGCTCAGGACAAAAATATCAGGAACGGATTGGCAAATCGATGCCGTCCCATCTCCCTGATGGACGTCAAGGTCGACAATGGCTATCCGGTCGACCCGCCTTTCCTCAAGCAGTGTCAGGGCCGCGACCGCCTGGTCATTGAAGACACAGAAACCGGATCCATAGTCACGGTGGGCATGGTGACTGCCTCCTGCCAGTTGACCTGACAATCCGTCTTCCAGAGCTGACCGTGCCGCGGCAATGCATCCGCCCACACTGGTCAGTCCGCGGGCGGGGACGGATTCATCCCATTTAAATCCGACCCGGCGCATGGCTTCCTCGTCAATGGTGCCATCCATGACCGAGTCCACATAATCGGTGGCATGAGCGCGCAACAGATCGCCCGGTGTTGCTTTGGGAGATTGACACAAATTGTGAGACGCCAGGATATTGTGCTCAAGAAGCTTTGATTTAAGGCGGGCATGCTTGCCGAAGGGAAAACGCTGAGGGGGTCTCAGTGGTGTATTGAAAATATCCGCGTGATAGAACCGCACAAGTCCTCGCTTCAGGGGTGGATCTCGAACCTCAGATGCCTTTCATAATCATTGACGGATTTGTATTCAAGGCTTGGAGGGCTGTGCGGCGAAACAGAAATTTGCAGCGGGTCGGACCCGGCGCCAGGTTGAAGCGGAACATGGCGCAACTTGTTTATCGACGTAATTTTCCGATTGGAAAATATCTTGCAGATGGCCTATATAGGAGAAAAGAAGATACTTGTCGGCGTCGGTTCGCCGCAAGGGCAGGAAATAACAGACAGGTCCGGCAATGAGTAAGACAACGGAGCAGGCGAGTAACGGCCAGAACGCCAGCGGCACCTACACGGAAATTCCAACCCTGGACATGGGAGCCTACCTGGCCGGTGAAGAAGGCGCGCTCGAGGAACTGGCCGCCAAAGTTCGCCATATCCAGGAAAATATCGGCTTCTATGTGATGGTCAATCATGGTTTTCGTCAGGACATTCTCGATAAGGCCTACGGGAAATTGCATGAATTTTTCGCCCTGCCCATGGAAACCAAACTCAATTACCGGATAAATGAACTTTCCGTCGGTTACATGCCCCCGAAGTCCACAGTGTATGTGACATCGAAAATCAACAAGAATACGAAAAAGGATCTCAATGAAACCCTGATACTCGCCCTTGAACGCGAGCCGGATCATCCGCTCATTGAAGCCGGGACAAGGTTTGTCGGTCCTAATCAGTGGCCGAGCGAAATTGAAGGTTTTCGTGAAGCCATGGTCGCCTATCAGCAGGAGGTACTCGCATTCGGGCGAAAAATATTGCCGATTTATGCGGTTGCCCTGGATCTTCCCAGGGATTTTTTCGACGAACATTATACGGATCCCGTCATGTGGTCTCGCAACGCCCACTATCCGGCCGTGGAAGCTGAAGAAAATCAGTTTGGAATTGCCCCCCATTCCGATCATAGCTGTCTGACTGTCCTGCCCATTGCCGAAGTACCGGGGCTGCAGGTTCTCTCCCCCACGGGAGATTGGATTGAGGTCAAATATATTGAGGGCGGTATTGTCGTGAACACGGGCGAGTTCCTGAACCGATGGACCAATGGCCGGTTCATGCCGACACCGCACCGTGTGGTTCCTCCGTTGAAAGACCGGTATTCCATTGCCACGTTTTTCAATCCCAATCATGACTCTGTTGCGGAACCTCTGAGCACCTGTGTCAGCGAAGACAATCCGCCGGCATTCGAGCCCATGAAACTGATTGACTATGTTTCGTGGTACATAGATTCCAACTATAAGCGCGACGCCGGTGGCAAGCAGACCTCTTGAGCCGCCGCTACCGCAGTCTCAGACCCGACGCTGGCATAATCCGGCAATTCAAGAACGGAAAGACGGTTCATCATGAGTAAACCTATCCTTGTAATCTGGCTTCAAAATGCTGATCCATATATTCAGGCGATTGAGCAGGAAGGATTTGGTGATAGCGTCGAGGTTTTCACATTGTCTCCCGAAGAGCAGCCGGATGCGCAACTTCTCGCGCGCATGGAGGCCTTGATTGCCTGGAAAGTACCGGAGCCAATGATCGAACAGATGCCGAAACTGCGTTGGATTCAGACGCTTTCGGTCGCCGTTGACAGCTGGCTCGGGCGCGAAGATATGCGTGATGATATCGTCCTGACATGCGCCCGCGGCGTTCACGATGTGCAGATGCCGGAGTCCATTATCGGCAGTTTGCTGTATCTCACCCGCGGGTTCGATGTTCTGCTGGAGCAGCAGAAACAGCATGTCTGGGAGCGCAGACCGCCGCAGCCGATCAACGGAAAGACATTGGGAATTCTCGGGCTCGGAACCGTGGGACAGGCGGTCGCCCGTAAACTCGAACCGTTCGGCATGCGAATTATCGGGACAAAAAACAGTCCGCGGGACCTGCCGGGAATTGATCAGGTTTACGGCCCTGAGGAAACCGATACGGTGCTGGAACAGTCGGATTTTGTTCTGCTGCAACTGCCGGTCACACCGCAGACGGAAAACCTCATGAACATGGACCGGTTTCGGAAAATGAAACCGACCGCTTATTTGCTGAACTTTGCGCGCGGTCAGATTATTGTCGATGATGATCTGATCCAGGCCTTGAAAACCAATGAAATTCAAGGTGCCGTGCTGGATGTGTTCCGCCAGGAACCCCTGCCCGCCGATCATCCTTTCTGGGATGTTCCTGGGCTTAAAATTTTTCCCCACATCGGCGGTATGCATCCGCAACGTGACAAGATTGTTTCAGCCCTCTTTATCAAGAATCTGCGGGCCTTTCTCAACAATGAAACGCAAACCGCGGTCGTTGATTTCGCCGTCGGTTACTAGAACAAAGGCTTGCCGGATTGGTTCGGTCACGTTCAGAAGATCGAACGGGATAGAGGTTCAGGGAGAACATGATGGCCGGAACGATGGTAGAGGCATTTACGCAACAGTTTTTTGAATATGGCGAAACCTCGTTGGTTCCACAATCAAAAAAATGATACAAAAATTCTAGCATCAGCGATATCTAATTGATTTAGTAAGCAAAGTACGATTTCAGGGTGGTCAAAAATGTTTCAGTCAGATTCTGGGTCCCAGGCAAAAACGGCACGGACGTCACCGCTATCCAATGCGAGTTCGAGTTCTCAAATCGGTCGAGGTAGTGAAGGTTTGGAAAAAAATCAAAGCGTGATCAGTGAGGCGATCAAAATCACCGGCGATGTTTCGTCACGGGATCAGCTTGTTGTTCATGGCAACATTACCGGGGACATGGATTGTGCCTCCCTGATTGTCGGTGAAAACGGGCAGATCAGCGGCAATGTTCTGGCCGATGAAGTCATCATCCATGGTCAGGTCGAAGGCTCCATTCGCGGTGTCAGTGTTTCACTGCACAAAACGGCAAATGTCAGTGGTGACATTTATCACCAGAATATTGCCATCGAGATGGGCACTATATTTGACGGCAGTCTGAGACGTTCGGAAAACCCGAAAGCGGAATCTGATGGCAGCAGTAGCTCCGCGTCATCTTCGAGCTCATCCTCGAATTATTCATCGGGATATGGTCTCTCTTCATCAAGCTCGTCGTCGGATAGCTAGCGTCCAACGACCATTCGAGACAATCGGGCGTGCTTGAAAATCCATTAGATCTTGAAGCACCGACACAAGCTGTTGCGTGTTCTGGGATGAAGTGGGTCAAATGGGTGGGCTAGTGGTCCGTCAGGCACATTTTACAGTAGCGCTTGGTCTTTTCGTCATTGTTTTTATAGAACCAGCTGCGTTTGTGTGAGCGCTGTTTCTGATCCGCTTTTGGCGTCACTGACCTGGGAGCCACGCTCGATTTTTTCGGTTTGGCTCTATACTTCTTTTTGCCTTTTCCTAACTGCCGTTCCAGTTTTCTGATGCGTGAACGCAATCGGGATTCGAGTTTCCTCGCCTGTCTGATTTCCCACTCGGCACGCGCTTTGGCGGAGACCGCATTTTCAGCTTTGATTGTCGCGGTCCGTGCGAGGAACTTGGTCGTTTCCAGATTTTGCCTGAGTTTTTTCATCACCTCATCAGTGGTCAAGGATCTGTCACTGTTCTCGATCAACTGCCGCTGGGTCTCCTGAAGATCTGTTCTGAATTTTATTATCTGATCTTCATAAACTTTCAGCTGCGATTGCAGCAGAGCAAATTCCTGCTGCCGCACAATGAGGCGGCTCTGCTGATCCGCAAGGGTTTGAGCGATCAAATTTATCTGATCGTTAAACAGGTCAGCCTCGGTTGAGGGGATGGGCTGAGCATTTTCTTCACGCAGCATGGAAGCCGGCGATCTCTGAAAGATATCCGCAACTCGGGTTTCCTGTTGCCGACGAATTCTCTTTTCCTCGGCGATGGTCGTTTCCAGGGATTTCAGGCGAGATTCCTGGGCCGAAATGAGAGCTTGTGAGGCCTTCAGCTGTTTGAGCAACTCCTCGTTGTTTTCAAGGTTTCGGTTGGCTTTCACCTGTTCCGCGGCGAGCTCATTTTTAAGCTGACTGAGAATCTGTTCTACAGATTTTCGGTTGGCCAGGGCCTGGTCAAATTCAAGTTGTACAGCGGAGAGACGTGCCTTGGTTTTTTCAAGTTCCTCTTCGAGTTCCTGTTCTTTCTGTGGGGCATCAGAGGTGGTGTTTGCTAATTCTGACAGGCGGGCCTGGGCGTGTTCATTCGCAATTCTCGCGGCCTCCAGTTGGAGGGTGAGCGAACTTTTTTCCTCTTCTAGTTTTGTAAGGGCGTTGCGCAGATCTTCGAGGTCTTTTGATTGTATGCCAAACAAATCGTCCTGAGACTGTTTGTCTGCCACTGCCTGCGCGAGCTGGCTCTGCAGTTCCGCGAGTTGTGCACGGGAAGCTTCCAGTTGAGTGCCGAGTTCCCGTTCGATTTGCTTTGGTTCATCAGCGGTTTTTGTCGGTTCAGATAAACGGTTTTGAGTGCTCTCACTGGCCGTATTCGCTGCTTCAAGTTCCCGGGCCAGAATGTTTCTTTCCTGTTCAATTCTGGTACGCGCCAGGCGCAGTCCTTCGAGGTCTTGGGTTTGTTTGCCGAGTAATTCGTTTTGCACCCGTTTGTCTGCCGCTGCCTGGGCCAGCTGGCTTTGCAGTTCCGCGAGCTGCGCAAGGGTGGCCTGCAATTGGTTTTCGAGTTCCTGCTCGGTTTTGCGTGCCTCGCTGGCGGCTTTTGTTAACTCTGACAGACGGGATTGGACGCTTTCACTGGCCGCTTTCGAAGTTTCCAGTTCACGGATAAGGGCGTTTTTTTCTTCTTCCAGTTTCGTACGTGCCAGGCGCAGATTTTCGAGGTCTTGGGTCTGCTTGCGGAACAAGTCGTTTTGCACCTGCCTGTCATCTGTTGCCCGGGCGAGCTGGCTCTGCAAGTCCGCGAATTGCGCACGGGAGGCTTTCAACTGATTTTCAAGTTCCTGTTCGGTTTTGCGCGTCTCATCGCCGGCTTTTGCCAAATCCGACAATCGGGCTTGGGCGGTTTCACTGGCTGCTTTAGCAGCTTCCAGATCGCGCGTGAGAGCGTTTCTTTCTTCTTCCAGCCTGGTGCGCGCAAGCCGCAGATCTTCAAGGTCTCTCGTTTGTTTTTGGATCAGCTCGGTCTGTGCCGCCTTGTCTTCGCGGGTCAGAGCAAGCTGTTTCTGCACGTCGGAGAGTTCCGTCGTGGATTGATCCAGTGCTGTACCGAGAGTTTTGGTTTTCGATTCAAGATCGGCAGATAATTTTTCGAGCTCCGCAAGGCGTTTCTGGGTTTGGGTTTGTGAGGCCTTCGCATTTTCCAGTTCCCGGGCAAGGGTATTTTTTTCCTGCTCGGCCCGTTGGCGTGCAAGACGCAGTGTATCGAGATCCTCTATTTGTTTGCTGATCACGGACTGTTGTTGATCCGAAC
>JBPCWG010000019.1:0-5641 GCA_051009705.1 Methyloligellaceae bacterium
GCGCCGCGTCCGACCAATGCCTTTATCTGTTCCAGCTCGTCCGAGCTGTTATAATTGGAACAACCGACCAGAAGCGTAATTCCCGCCTTTGACAGTTCCTGCTGAAAGGCCTGCAATCCCGTTGCAAAGATGGAATTGTCCATGGTGGGAATGACGGCGCCCACGGTATGGGTTTTTTGCAGAACCAGAGCGCGACCGCCGAAATTTGGGGTATATCCCAGCTCATTTATGACCTGCAGCACGCGCTCTCTCGTATTCACAATGACTTTGTCAGGTGTATTCAGGCAGCGCGAAACCGTCGCGGTCGAAACCCCTGCCTTGCGTGCAACATCTGAAAGTGTCGGCGCTGTTTCCATCTAGTTCTCCATCGATTCCTTATAATACAAATTTTTTGCAAAATTTCAATGTAAGCGCTTGCATTTCCGTATGTAAGCGCTTACACTGTCAGAATCCTTAATGAATGGACCGATAATGATGAAAAAAATGACGAAAATTACCCTGACTGTTTCAAGCATTTTTTTTGCAGTGTTTGTCCTGAATGTTTCCCTGGGTGCCTTTACCCAAAAACCACCGCTGAACGACGTCCAGGAAATGCTGAGCCTGTTTATTGCAGCAATTCTATTCGCTGCGTCTGTTTTCCAGCTTGAAGCAACTGACGAAACTTGATTCCAAATTGGGAGGACTAACGAAATGACGAGTAAAAAAGAACAACACGAACTCAAGGATTTTGAAAGACGACAATTTATGAAAGCCGTCGCCAAAGGTGGCTTCACAACCGCTGTACTGGCAGCGACAGCCGGCACTCTATGGTCCGATGAGGCTATTGCTCAAACGGCAAAAGAGGAAAGAGCCCGGCAAAAAGCCGCCAAGCATACAATGACGATGGCCACGGCTTACGTACTTGGAGCTTCGCGCAGCTATCCGATCCTGCAGCTGGACATGAAAGAGAATGTTCAAAATGCAACCAACAGCCAGGTTTATGTCAAGCTGGCCCCTGGTGGTCAGTTGGGTGCCGGTGGCGCACTGGCGCAAAAAGTTCAAACCGGAACCATACAGGCAGCCCAACATTCTCTATCCAACTTTGCCCCGTTCGCACCGGTTATCGATCTGATCAACATGCCGTATTTCTGCGGGTCCAACCAGAGATTCGTCAATCTGGTCAATTCCGATACCTGGATTTCCGAAGTTCACCCGAAAGTCGAAGCAAGAGGATTTAAACCTCTCTTCTATGTCGTCATCGACCCCCGGGTTGTTGCCGTCCGAAAAGGTGGCAAAGCCGTGATTACGCCTGCGGATCTGAAAGGCGTGAAATTCCGTGTTCCCGGATCGAAAATGCTTCAGCAGTACTATCGTATGGTCGGAGCGAACCCGACACCCGTGGCCTGGGGTGAAACGCCTTCCGCCATTAAACAAGGCGTGGCTGACGCACTGGATCCGGCGGTTGGAGCCCTGTTTGTTTTCGGCTTCAAGGATATTCTGAGCAACATTACATTTACTCAGGCAGTCCCCGATAGTCAGGTTTATTCCTGTAACCTGGAATGGTTTAAATCCCTTCCCAAAGACGTTCAGGCTGGAATTGATTTTGCTTCTGAGATTACAGCGCAGCAAAACCTGGCCAAAGTTCCTGCGGCTCGCAGCTTTGCCATGTCAGAACTGACGAAGAGCGGTGTTAAATTTCACTCGCTGAACAAGGATCAGCTGGGACAATGGCAAGAAGCCGGCGGCTACCAGCGCAGCGAATGGGATACGTTCAAAACAGAACTCGCCGGTTCAATGGACAAGTTCGAGAAACTTGCAGAAGCAGCCGGTACCATGGGGCGTCTCTACGTTCACGACGCTTAATCGACGGGTTGAACGATGCTGGAAACAAAAGTGTTTCCGGCATCGTAAATTAAACAATCAAAATAAGAGCAATTAACAGAACAAGTATCGGGCCGGTCTTGTTGAGCATGGCACTGATCTTGTGAAGTGGTGGAGGGGATCATGCTGAAACTGCTTGATCAAAACGCTGAGAAATGGGCCTTGCTGGTCTTTTATTCGATGCTTGTCGTAACCATGGCCATCGAAGTTATCCGACGTGAAGTCTTTGCATACTCTTCAATATGGGGAGAAGAAATCGTCAGATATTGCTTCATTTATCTCGCATGGATCGGTGCAGCAGCCGCTGTGAAGGAACGTGCGCATATTCGCATTGATGTGATCTTCAACTACCTCTCCCACCGGGCCAAGGCCCTGCTCTACATATTCGGAGATCTGGTGATGATGTTCGTTGCACTCATCGCCGTATTCTATTCCTGGGAAACTGTTGCAGTCGCATGGAAGTTCGGTTCCGTCAGTCATGGGTTGAGAGTTTCAATGGTCTGGTTCCTGATGGCCGTTCCCACTGGCTTTGCCCTTATGATCTTCCGACTTTCACAGTCTCTCCTTCGTGACATCGCCGCTTTCAGAGCCGGGAAACCGGTCTATGAAGGCGATCGTTTATTTGATTAAGGGGGAGAACAGTTATGCTTTGGCAACATTTACAAGAACCGGTTGTTGAACTTGGCTGGAGTTTTTATGGTCCAGTCATCATGTTTCTGGGCCTGATTGCACTTGCAGTTCCTGTTTGGGCGGCAATCGGCGTCAGTGCTATTGCAATGCTTTATATTTCCGGCGTCCTCCCCTTGTCTCTAGTGGGAGAATCCCTTTTTGACGGCATCGACCATTTTGCATTGACAGCCGTCCCACTGTTCATACTGACCGGTGACGTGTTGGTGAGAACAGGTCTGAGCCGAAAATTTCTCGACGTGGCTGATGCCCTTACTCGCTGGGCGAGAGGCGGCTTCGGATCTGCAACTGTTTTAGTCTGTGGCATGTTCTCTGCGATATCAGGTTCTGATGCCGCCGGTGCCGCCGCAGTCGGCCGAATGACCATCGACAGACTGGTTGAAAGTGGTTATCCGCGCCCCTATGCCTGCGCCCTGGTTGCCGCTGGCGCGTGTACGGGGATCTTAATCCCTCCATCGATCGCCTATATTGTTATCGGTCTCGTTCTCGGCATATCAGCGTCGACGCTGTTCCAAGCCGCATTAATTCCGGGACTGCTTATACTCGGCTCCATTCTGGTGACAAATATCGTCGTCAACAGAAGGCATGCCTATGAAGCCGGCGGGCTGATGAGTTTTTCCGAATGGTTCGGTAATTTGCTCGCGTCGTTGAAAAGCGGCTGGTATGCCTTTCTGGTTCCGGGAATCATATTTTACGGAATTTTTTCGGGACGGCTCACACCTACCGAAGCGGGCGCAACCGCCGTCGTGGTAACGATGATATTGGGCTTTATGCTGGGAACGCTCAAGCTCAGAGATTTTCCATCCATGATGGTCAGTTCAGCAAAAGTGAACGGGGTCATCCTGCCGATTATCGCCATGTCATTACCCCTCGCTCAGGCCCTGGCCGCTCTGGGTGTTCCGCAAGGATTTGTATTTGCTGTCACATCACTGACAGACAACTCATACCTGCTCATTCTACTGATGATCGGAATTTTGATTGCGGCGGGCTGCGTAATGGAGACAACACCCAACATTGTCATCCTTGCACCGATTTTGAAGCCTCTCGCTGATCAAATCGGAATGAATGACATCCAATTCTGCATCATGATGATCACGGCTCTAGGTGTTGGCTTTATTACACCACCTCTGGGATTGAACCTTTTCGTTGTCTCCGGACTGACGGGGGAATCTATTCTCAAAATTGCATCCCGAGCTGTTCCTTTCGTCTTCTTTATGCTTATTGTCACACTGATGATTGCCTATATTCCGTCAATCTCAACATTGTTCTTAAGCACAATTTAAAGGTGAATAACGCGAAATGCCGACCGAGTATCTAAAAAAGGCTAACAAGACATCTGTCGCTGATGCAAATGATGTCAGTGAACTGGTCGAAAATATTCTGGAAGAGATTCGCTCCGGTGGTGAATCTGTCGTCGAAAAATATGCCAAGCAGTTCGACAAATATGATGGCAACATAATTTTGACGGAAGATGAAATAGAAAAAGCCGCCGAATCTATCCCGGAAAATCTAAAAGACGATATTCGATTTGCCCGCGACAATGTACGAAAGTTTGCAGAGGCACAAAAAAGTACAATCTCGGATACGGAAGTCGAGATTGTACCGGGATTGATCGCCGGTCAGAGATCGATACCCTGCCAGTCGGTTGGCTGCTATGTCCCTGGCGGTCGATATAGTCACATCGCTTCTGCGATTATGACTGTTACAACTGCAAGTGTTGCGGGCTGCGAACATATCGCTGTCTGTTCTCCTCCAAGGCCGGAAATCGGTATCAATCCGGCAATTGTATATACCTCCCGCATTTGCGGAGCCGATAAAATTCTGGCTTTGGGCGGAGTTCAGGCAATCGCAACAATGGCATTCGGTTTGTACGACCTGCCCCAATCCGACATTCTTGTCGGCCCCGGAAACCAGTTTGTAGCGGAAGCCAAGCGTATTTTGTTCGGTCAGGTGGGTATTGATATGTTTGCCGGCCCCACGGACAGTTTAATTATCGCCGATCAGACTGCCGATCCGGAACTGGTTGCCGCTGATCTCGTTGGTCAGGCCGAACATGGTTACAATTCACCTGTCTGGTTAGTTACAACGGATCGAAATCTGGCTGACAATACGATGACACGCGTGCCGGAGCTCATTGCTGACCTGCCTGAACTAAACCAAAAAAATGCGGAAGCGGCCTGGAGGGATTTTGCCGAAATCATTGTCTGCGATGACCGGGAAGAAATGGCCGTTGTTGCCGACAAATATGCCCCCGAGCACCTGTCAGTTCAAGCGGAGGATCTTGACTGGTACTTGAACCGTCTCAAATGTTACGGCTCCCTATTTCTCGGCGAGCATACGACGGTCGCTTTTGGCGACAAGGCATCGGGACCCAATCACGTCCTGCCGACATCCGGAGCGGCCCGTTATACGGGAGGACTTTCGGTACATAAATACATGAAGGTCGTTACCTGGCAACGTGCCAGTGCTGACGGGATCAAACCCATCGCTGAAGCAACGGCGCGCATTTCGCGCCTGGAGGGAATGGAAGGTCACGCGCGGACGGCAGATATTCGGCTGCAAAAATATTTCCCAGATCAATCCTTCAATCTACAAATCGACTAATGAGTATGGCCACTTCAGAGATGCAAAAATCTTTGTTCGACGTCAAAGATTATGTGGTCTGTGTCACCGGAGCCAGCAGCGGGCTTGGGAGAGCCACTGCCAAAATTCTGGCGGACCGTGGAGCCCATGTTGTCGGTATTGCACGAAGCGAAGAAGAACTGGGAGCCTGGCAAGACTCCTGTGATACCGAAACCGCGAGCGTCGCAGCCGATCTCTGTAAAAGGGAGGATCTCCCGAGAATAATCGAGGAGGTGACCGGCCCGTTCGGAGCGCCGGATATTCTCATCAATGCCGCCGGTGTGAATATGCGGCGACCGGCGGATATTGTGACTCAGGAGGAGTGGGATCAAACAATCGAATTGAATCTCAATGCTCCGTTTTTCCTGGCGCAAGCTCTTGTCCCCGCGATGAAAGACAAAAAATGGGGGCGGATAATAAATTTCGCCTCGCTTCAGTCACGTCGCGCATTTCCTGATGGAATCGCCTACGG
>JBPCWG010000020.1:0-16615 GCA_051009705.1 Methyloligellaceae bacterium
CTTCGGCAACTCGATTGCGATTGTGGTAGTGGATCTGCAATCCGAAGGCCCGTGCGCGCCTCGCCACAGCCTGGCCGATGTGCCCCAAACCGATAATGCCCAGGCGTTTTCCGAAAATTCTGTGCCCTAGCATCCAGGTCGGAGACCAGCCTTCCCAATCTTTGTTGTGGTTTTTGAGATAAATCGTGCCCTCAGCCAGGCGACGGGGAACGGCGAGAATGAGCGCCATGGTCATATCCGCCGTATCCTCGGTGAGGACACCAGGCGTGTTGGTCACGGTTATGCCCAGGTTTCTGGCGGTCTCCAGATCGATATTGTCGACACCCGTTCCAAAGTTCGCGATCATCTTTAGTTTTGGACCTGCCTGACTCAAAACAGTCTTGTCGATACGGTCGGTTACTGTGGGTACCAGTACATCTGCCATTTTAACCGCTTCGATCAGCTCTTCGGTTGACATCGGTTTGTCATCGAGACTCAAACGTGCGTCAAATAGTTCACGCATGCGTGTTTCCACAACTTCCGGAAGGCGACGGGTAATGTGGACGAGTACTTTATCGGTTGTCATCTTCGCACCTGTTTAGCCACTATTTTCTGTTTATCTTGGCCTGTACAATTGATTGATTAATAACTAATTCAGACTAAATCGAACAGAATGCAGTGAATTGATCAATCGAATTAAAGTTTCAATTACTGATTGCCCACAGGATCTAGCATGACCAAGCACAGATCGGAAATATATAACAGGATTCAGCCGATTGTCCTTTGTGTATTGCTTTTTTTTTCTGTTGGATGGTTAAGTGCCAAACAGCCACTACAGGCCCAGGATCAAATTCAAACTAATGAATTGAGAACAGGGAAGAGCGGCCTCCCCATTCCCAGATTTGTGAGCTTAAAAGCCGACAAGGTCAACTTGCGAAAAGGCCCCGGTCAGGATCATCGCATTATCTGGGTCTATCGTCATGCAGGTCTGCCCGTTGAAATTATTGGCGAAACGGACCATTGGCGACGCGTCCGGGATGCGGAAGGAAATGATGGTTGGATTTATTTCAGCCTGCTATCGGGGCGAAGAACAGCACTAATTGTTCCCTGGTCAAATCTAAGTGCAGGCAACAGCGAAGCACCCGATCAAAATACACCCCTGAGAATTGGACAGAACAAATCATCAAAAGTCATTGCTCTACTCGAAGCTGGTGTCGTGGCAAACATCAACAATTGCGACGGATCCTGGTGCAACATATCGGTCGACAAATTTGAAGGATGGATTGAACAGGAAAAGCTGTGGGGTGTTTATCGCAGTGAATCAATTAACTGACCAGTCGCACGACAATCATTGGTCTTCATCGTTTTCTATTCTAACGACAATATCAACCCGGGAAATTCGCTTCCCGGGAGGCGCGGCCGGCAAGCCCGAAATTTCCATTTCATTGGAAGGAATATCGGTCAGTTTGCCATCTTTCTCATTGTAGAAATGATGATGGCTGGTCAGATTCGTATCAAAAAACGTCTTCGCCCCATTTACCGGGAGTTCTCTCAGTAATCCCGCATCCATAAAATGGTGAAGCGTATTGTAGACGGTTGCCAGAGACACATGAATATTTTGGGCAATGGCCTCTTCGTGAAGCATTTCGGCCGTGACATGTCGATCACCAGATCCGAATAAAATATTTCCCAATTCGGTCCTTTGGCGCGTGGGGCGCAGCCCTGCATTTCTCAGTATTTTTTTCACTCTCGTGCTCGACTGAGATTCACTCATCCACGGTTCTCTAATTGCCTTTTTATCAGAGTCGCAGACCATTAAAGCAGTCAATGCGACCCAGTCTTTTTATACACTTGTAAATATAGAGATTGAATATTGAAAGTGCAATATGCTTAAACCCTTACGAAATTAGGCAGAATTTCAATAAAAATGCAAATTTTTGTCCCAACAGGCCGCTATTGCCAATTTCCACCTCTTTTGAAGCACGAGGTTCTGTGATAATTACTCTGATAATCAGTGTTTGATTGGTTCTCAATCGAACAGATGATGAGGGTGGAGTTTAAAATAATATGGCGGAACGCCGTTCAAGTTTTGATTACGAGGATCTTCTGGCATGTGGGCGCGGCGAACTTTTTGGCGAAGGCAACGCTCAGCTACCACTGCCGCCCATGCTCATGTTTGACCGCATTTCCAGTATTACTGAATCCGGCGGTCAGTATGACAAAGGGCAAATTGTCGCTGAACTGGATATTAAACCTGATCTCTGGTTTTTCTCCTGTCACTTCCAGGGGGATCCCGTCATGCCCGGGTGCTTGGGTCTGGATGCGCTTTGGCAGATGTTGGGATTTTTCCTGGGTTGGCTGGGTTCACCCGGACGCGGACGCGCACTCAGCGTCGGAGAAGTCAAATTTACAGGAATGGTTCTGCCTGACGTAAAAAATCTTCAATATATCGTGGATCTAAAACGTGTCATTCAACGAAGACTCATTCTGGGTATCGGAGACGGTCAACTTAAAGCTGACGGAAACACGATTTATACTGCGAAAGATTTAAGAGTCGGCCTGTTCTCAGATGAATCGGCAGCAAATGCGGCTTCATGAATCTGATTGTTGACACACCTTCTGATTACGAATTTAGGCGGCACTCCGAAAAAATTGAAATCGGTATGCCGGGAATAATTTAGAGGTTCAAAATGAGACGTGTGGTGGTTACTGGCATGGGCATTGTGTCCTCCATCGGAAACAATGTTCAGGAAGTCCTAGCCTCATTGAGAGAAGCCAAGTCGGGTATTGTTAAAGCCGACGATTATGCCGAACTGGGCTTCAGGAGCCAGGTTCACGGGGCTCCGTCACTGGACTGGGAAACTGCGCTGGATCGGAAGAAACGCCGGTTTATGGGGGCAGGCGCCGCCTGGAACTATATTGCCTTGGAGCAGGCGATTGTTGATGCGGGGTTGTCAGCAGATGAAGTCTCGCATGAAAAAACCGGACTGATAATGGGCTCGGGCGGTCCCTCCACCAAGGCCATTGTACATGCTGCAGATACGACCCGGGAAAGAGGACCAAAAAAAGTGGGTCCGTTTGAAGTTCCCAAATCCATGTCAAGCACCAACTCGGCAACCCTTGCAACCCCGTTTGGTATCAAGGGCGTCAACTATTCAATATCGTCTGCCTGCTCAACTTCCGCACACTGCATTGGCAATGCTTCGGAACTGATTCAGTGGGGCAAGCAGGATATTGTTTTTGCCGGTGGTGGTGAAGAGCTTGACTGGACACTGTCTGTCCTTTTCGACGGCATGAATGCAATGTCATCGAAATTCAATGATACACCTCAAAGCGCCAGTCGCGCTTACGATGTCAACCGCGATGGCTTTGTAATTGCCGGCGGTGCCGGAGTCCTCGTACTTGAAGAACTCGAACATGCCAAGTCACGGGGCGCCAAAATTTATGCTGAAGTCGTCGGATACGGCGCTAATTCTGACGGTTATGACATGGTGCAACCTTCCGGCGAAGGAGCTGTAAGATGCATGCAACTCGCATTGGAAAATGTTGAAGACAAAATTGACTATATCAATCCACACGGTACGTCGACTCCGATTGGAGACCTGAGGGAAATCGAAGCCATTAGAGAAGTCTTTGGAAGCGACATTCCGGCGATTTCGGCAACCAAATCCCTGACGGGACATTCCCTTGGTGCCACCGGAGTGCAGGAATCGATATACAGCCTTCTCATGATGAATAACGGATTCATATGCGAATCCGCCAATATTGAGGAGTTGGATCCGGAGTTCGAAGATGTCCCCATCGTTCTGAACCGAATGGATGATCAGGATGTTAACTGTGTTATGTCGAATAGCTTTGGATTTGGTGGAACAAACGCAACATTGGTTTATCGAAAATACAATGGTTAAGACGGACAGGCGAAATGCCTGAACCGACAAGACATTAACCAGAATTGCTGGGCACGGAAGTCATGAGTTCTACAGAAGAAAAGTCAGTTCCCCAATTAATGGCGGGCAAAAAAGGTCTGATCATGGGTGTCGCCAATGATCGATCAATCGCCTGGGGAATTGCGAAAACCCTTTCGGATCACGGCGCAAAGCTGGCATTTTCTTATCAGGGAAATGCATTCGGTCGCCGTGCTGTACCGCTTGCGGAATCTATTGGATCGGAAATTATCGAACCCTGCGATGTTATGGATCTCGAGAGTGTCGACAATGTCTTCGCGGCCATTTCAGAGAAATGGGGAGAACTTGATTTCGTTGTCCATGCGCTGGCCTTTTCCGACCGCAACGAGCTCAAAGGCAGATATGCAGATACTACCCGCGATAACTTCACCCAGACGATGATCATCTCGTGCTTCTCGTTTACTGAAGTTTCTAAGCGTGCTGCCGATCTTATGAAAAATGGTGGAAGTCTTCTGACTCTGACATTTGCCGGGGCGACTCAAATTGTCCCGCGCTACAATGTGATGGGTGTTGCCAAAGCCGCGCTTGAAGCCAGTGTCCGCTATTTGTCCGAAGATCTGGGACCAAAAAGTATTCGTGTGAACGCACTGTCAGCCGGTCCCATGCGGACCCTTGCCGGAGCCGGTATTTCGGATGCCCGAGTTCTGTTCAACTATCAGAAAACGCACTCACCGTTGAGACGAACACCGACTCTTGACGAAATCGGCGGGTCTGCCTTGTATTTGTTATCGGATTTGTCAGGTGCTGTAACAGGTGAAGTTCATTTCGCCGATTGCGGATATAGTAATGTTGCGATACCGCGCCCGGAAACCCTGGACAATTACGGCGAGAACAGTTCAGTAGCCAATTCTTCCGAAGCTGCCGAATAGCCATTTTTTGGCCATAGCGAATTGTAAGCTCCTGTCGACACCGATTTGGATCGTTGAAATGATAGGATTTTTTGACTCAGGCTATGGTGGGCTGACCATATTCCATTCCATCGAAAGGCGATTGCCGGCCGCATCCCTGATCTATCTGGGTGATCACGGCAACGCTCCCTATGGTAACCGGTCGTCTGACGAAATCGTTGATCTCACGCGCCAGGGTGTGGAAACACTTTTCGACAGAGGGGCACGTCTGGTCATCCTTGCTTGCAACACCGCAACAGCGGTCGCCTGTCGCACACTGCAACAGGAATGGCTGCCTGACAGTCGCTGGACCCGACACAACGTCCTTGGCATTATTGCACCGACGGTGGAAGCCGCCACCCAGACACCCTGGGCCATTACCGAGCCCCAATATCCGCAGAAATTCAACGCCGAGAGCATCGCAATTTTTGCAACAAGAAAAACGACAGAATCTGCGGTTTATCCGGAAGAAATCCGCAAACGATGCCCACAGGTTCGGGTGATACAGAAATCATGTCCCGATCTGGCCGGTGAAATCGAGAACGGGGCATCCGAACAGGATCTCTCTGAATTGGTCAGGGGGTATATTGATGAACTGCTAAGCTCTGCGGAACCCGCTGTTCCAGACAATGTGATTTTGGGATGCACCCATTATCATCTGATCAAAGATCTATTTGCGAAATATCTGCCTGCGCGAACACGCATCCTCAGCCAACCCAGGATCGTCGCAGACAGCTTGGCGCACTACCTGCTGCATCATCGAGAATATCTCGGTGAGCCGACGGACCAGCAGGGTGCACAAGCGTACACCTCGGGTGATGCCGATCGCGTCAATGCTCAGCTCAGTCTCTTTGGTGATTCACGGATCGTGTTCCAGGGCCTGACCCGGCAGCAAGTCTGCTAGGTCGATTCCTTTTCTTCCTGAGCGATTTCTTCACCCGACTCCTGGTCAACGACCTTCATTGAGAGACGGACTTTGCCGCGGTCATCAAATCCCATCAGTTTAACGAACACTTCTTCGCCCTCTTTGACGATATCCGTGACATTGTTCACGCGCTGCGGAGCGAGCTGGGAAATATGCACCAGACCATCCTTGGCCCCAAAGAAATTCACGAAGGCCCCGAAATCCATAATTTTCACGACCTTGCCGCGATAAATTCTCCCGACCTCGGGATCCATTGCAATTTCTTTGATCTGGGTCATCGCCGCTTCGATCGATTTGCCATCGGAGGCTGCGACCTTCACGGTGCCGTCATCCGAGATATCAATCTTCGCACCGGTTTCTTCAACAATTCCCCGGATAACCGAACCACCCGATCCGATGACTTCGCGGATTTTATCCGTCGGGATCGTGAAGGATTCGATTCGAGGCGCGTGTTCCCCAAGTTCCGAGCGGGATTCCTTGAGAGCCTTGTTCATCTCTCCCAGAATATGCATACGTCCGGATTTCGCCTGCTCAAGAGCAACTTTCATGATCTCTTCGGTGATACCTGTAATTTTGATATCCATTTGAAGCGACGTGATCCCTTCCGCAGTACCCGCAACTTTAAAGTCCATATCACCGAGGTGATCTTCATCGCCGAGAATATCTGAAAGGACGGCAAATTCATCGCCGTCTTTTATCAGTCCCATGGCGATACCGGCAATCGGTGTACGCAAGGGTATTCCTGCATCCATCATCGACAGGGATGTTCCACAGACAGTGGCCATGGATGACGATCCGTTGGACTCCGTTATCTCCGAGACAACCCGGATCGTATAAGGGAACTCTTCCTTTTCCGGAATTATGGGATGAACAGCGCGCCAGGCAAGCTTGCCGTGACCGACTTCACGACGGCCGGTAAAACCCACTCGACCGACTTCACCAACCGAATAGGGTGGGAAATTATAGTGAAGCATGAAGGCTTGTTTATACGTACCTTCCAGTGCGTCAACAAACTGCTCATCCTCACCGGTGCCCAGTGTTGTCACAACCAGAGCCTGAGTTTCACCTCGGGTAAACAACGCGCTCCCATGAGTTCTCGGCAGAACTCCGACTTCGCAACTAATGGGACGAACCGTTGTTAGGTCCCGCTCGTCAATTCTCTTACCGGTTTTCAGGATATTGCCGCGAACAATATTCTTCTCGATCGATTTAAAAGTGTCTGCAAGCAATACCTTTTCAACACCGTCGTCATCTTCCGGGAGCAGTTCTTCAAAAACCTTGTCACGAAACTCGCCAATAGCCTGCTGGCGCGGCATTTTCTCGACAATCTGATAAGCATCCTGGAGACCGGTTTCGGCAATTTCCTTGACCCGATCCAGATATTTGTCCTTGTCATCGGCCTGAATTTCCCAGGGCTCATTTGCAGCCTGTTCAGCTAAACCGATAATTGCCTGGATAACGGGCTGCATTTGTTCATGGCCGAACATCACCGCCCGGAGCATGATCTCTTCATCGAGCTCCTTAACTTCGGATTCGACCATAAGAACAGCATCGTGCGTCCCTGCGACAACGAGATCCAGATCGCTGTTCTCCATTTCATCAAGCATAGGATTGAGCACGAGTTCACCGTCGATATGCCCGACGCGAACACCGCCAATCGGCCCCATGAATGGGATGCCGGAAATTGTCAGTGCTGCAGAACAGGCAACCATCGCCACGACGTCAGGATCATTTTCCAGGTCGTGCGAAAGGACAGTGGCGATAACCTGGGTTTCGTTCTTGAACCCTGAGACAAACAAGGGACGGATCGGGCGATCGATCAACCTTGAGGTCAGTGTTTCTTTGTCTGAAGGACGGCCTTCCCGCTTCAGAAATCCCCCCGGAATTTTACCCGCCGCATATGTCTTTTCCTGATAATTTACCGTGAGCGGAAAGAAATCGATACCCTTTCGCGGTTCACGTGCGGCGACAACAGTTGCCAGAACTGTCGTATCTCCGTATTTGGCAACGACCGCGCCATCCGCCTGCCGTGCAACTCTTCCAGTTTCTAAAATGAGCGGTCGACCGCCCCATTCAATCTCTACTTTTTTTGTTTCAAACATTATCTTATCTCATTTCGGATCAGTGCAAATGCACACCGCCTCAACGCATTAAAAATTGTCACCAAGGGCCCCATTGCCCAGTTCTCCTGATTTAAAGAGACATGACTGCGATTTGAGGGATTCTAAAAATGTGGTCGCCGAAATTAACGGCGAATTCCCAAACGCTTGATAAGCGATTGGTATCGTTCTTCATCTTTCGCCTTCACATAATCCAGAAGGCGGCGACGTTGACTAACCATTTTGAGCAATCCTCTGCGGGAATGATTATCTTTCTTGTGACTCTTGAAATGGTCGGTCAAATTGACAATTCGTTCGGTCAGTATAGCTACCTGCACTTCGGGTGATCCCGTATCCTCAGGATTTGTTGCATACTCACCGATCAATTCCTGTTTTCGTTCCGCTGCGATCGACATCGAATTCTCCTATTCCTTCAATCCTGGGTCACCCAGGTAGATTAAAAACTCGGGTTGGTCTGAGTTGTCCTTGTTGGATTTCACCCAAAGCTATCAGTGAGCCCCGTGAAGTGGCATAGACAACCCCTTTTATGATCGGGGCATCGCGACCTCTTAACAAAATCGCTTGTCCCCGCTTAAGCCGCATTGCATCTGAAGTATCGATAGCCAGGGCCGGGATGTCGTCCAGCGCGGTTTCGACGGGTTTCATAAGCGACATAAGCTCTTCTTGATCGCCGGCACTATGGCTTAACTCCTCCAATTTATCCAGCGAAATCGTGTCCGCCTCGAAAAATGTGCCGACCTGCGTTCGTCTCAGCGAAACTATATGGCCGTAGACACCAAGACATCGACCTATATCCCGCGCCAGAGCGCGAACATAAGTGCCTTTTCCGCACAACGCTTCGAGCTCACAATGATCCTGATCCGGAACTCCGGTGATCTTCAGAGATTCAATTTCAACCGACCGGGCCTCAAGTTCGAACTGAGCCCCATCCCGTGCGAGATCATAGGCTCTTTCACCCTGAACCTTGATGGCCGAGAAAAGCGGCGGAACCTGACTGATTGTGCCGGTAAACCGGTCGAGAACGGATTCAATACTGGACAGCTCAGGTCGATTGTCACTTTGGTTAATAATCTTGCCTTCCAGGTCATCCGTATCCGTCTCGGCGCCCCACCGAACCGTAAATCTGTATCCTTTCTTGCCGTCAACGACGTAGGGAACCGTTTTGGTGGCTTCGCCGAGCGCAATCGGCAGTATACCTGTGGCCAGGGGATCAAGCGTTCCAGCATGGCCGGCCTTGTTGGCGTTCAAAGCACGCTTCACCCGGCTGACAGCCCGGGTCGACGTTAAACCCGCGGGCTTATCAAGAATCAGCCATCCATGAATTGGCAGACCTTTGCGACGTCTCATGCAACAGTTCCATTCAGTAAAAGCAAGGCACGGAAATAATTAATGAAGGTTTTTTGCTCAGGAATCCAGATCTTGAGCGACTTTGTCAGAATTCAGAATATTGTTAATTCGCGTTGAATTCTCAAAAGTCAAATCCTGTTTGAATTCAAGCCTGGGTACATGCTTCAACTCAAGCCGGTGACCCAGCTCTCCGCGCAAGTACTTGGCATTCTTGTTTAAGGCATTGACCACGATCTCCTGCTCACCTTCTCCGAAAGCGAGAACATAAGCCGTCGCATTTCGCATATCCGGACTTACCTGAACTTCCGAAACGATAATGGTCGCTTTTCCGACATCGGGATCGTTGATATCCGTGCGTAAAAAAACTTCCGACAATTCTTTTCTAATCAGTTCGCCGACCCTCAACTGTCTTTGTGACGGGCTGTGCGTATTGTTTTTTGATGACATATTGAAACCAGATAAGGGCTGACCCCAGAAACAATGGACAAAGTGAGAAACCGGTATTTGACTATTGCGGAACTAGAGAGATCTCTTCACTTCCTCGACCTGGAAGCACTCGATGACATCACCTTCTCGCATATCCTGGTATGTCTCGAACGCCATGCCGCATTCCTGACCGCCCTGCACTTCTTTCACTTCGTCCTTGAAGCGTTTCAGAGTGGAGAGTTTGCCTTCATGGATAACGACATTGTCGCGAATCAGGCGTACATTTGCCCCCCGTTCAACCCGGCCTTCGGTGACGCGGCAACCCGCGACTTTCCCGACTTTGGATATCGAGAATATCTCCAGAATTTCGGCATTGCCGAGGAATGTTTCCCTGATTTCCGGAGACAGGAGTCCCGACATCGCTGCCTTTATGTCATCAATCAAATCATAGATGACGGAATAGTAGCGGATTTCAAGGCCTTCACGATCTGCAGCTGACTTTGCCTGCGAATTGGCCCGGACATTAAAGCCGACTATCGGGGCTTTCGATGCCGCCGCCAGTGTAACATCGGACTCCGTGATACCGCCCACGCCGGAATGTACAATACGTGTCGCCACCTCGTCATTCCCGATATTCGCCAATGCGGCATTGATCGCCTCGATGGAACCCTGGACATCGCCTTTGACCAGAAGCGGGAATTCCTGCAACTCCTGATCTTTGAGCTTGCTCATCATTTGCTCGAGCGACATGCCCGAACCAAGTCCGGCAGCCTGGACTTCCCGGCGCTTGCGCAAGCGATATTCCGTAATTTCCCGCGCCCGCGATTCATTCTCGACCACGGCCATCTGATCACCCGCTTCCGGCGCTTCACCAAAGCCCAGAATTTCAACGGGTTCCGAGGGTCCGGCACTTACGACATGATCACTGCGATCATTTAACAATGCCTTGACTTTACCCCAGGCGGTACCGGCGACGACAATGTCGCCAATGGACAATGATCCTCTCTGGATCAGAGCCGTTCCGACAGGACCCCGGCCACGCTCGAGTTTCGCCTCGATTATGACGCCTTCCGCTGAACGGCTTGGGTTTGCCTTGAGCTCAAGCAATTCAGACTGCAGCACGATCGCTTCCACCAGCTTGTCAAGATTGAGCTTTTTCAGCGCCGAGACTTCAACTTCCAGTACATCGCCGCTCATGCTTTCAACGACGATTTCATGCTGGAGCAACTCGGTACGAATGCGATTCAAATCCACATCCGGCTTATCGATCTTATTAATCGCGACAATCAGCGGTACATTACCTTCCTTGGCATGATGTATCGCTTCGATTGTTTGCGGCATGACACCGTCATCGCCGGCGACCACCAGAATCACGATATCGGTAACCTTTGCTCCCCGTGCCCGCATGGACGTGAAGGCTTCGTGTCCGGGGGTGTCAATAAATGTAATCTTGCCGCCATTGGGTGTTGTGATCTGATAGGCACCGATGTGCTGCGTAATACCACCGGCCTCGCCCGAGACCACATTGGTTTCTCTCAGGGCATCGAGCAGAGATGTCTTACCATGGTCCACATGCCCCATGATCGTAACGACCGGCGGTCGGGACTCGAGATCCGTGTCATCGTCTTCTTCGCCGATGAAGCCCTCTTCGACATCCGCTTCAGCAACTCGTTTCACGGTGTGTCCGAATTCATGTGCAATCAGCTCGGCCGTGTCGGCATCGATGATGTCATTAATCTGATGCATCTGCTCCTGCTTCATCAGATACTTGATGACATCCACCGCGCGTTCGGCCATTCGGTTGGCCAGCTCCTGAATGGTAATGGCCTCGGGAACAATCACTTCCCGGGCAATTTTTTCCTGATTTACAACACCCTGATTTTGTTTTTTCAGTCGCTCTCGCTTGCGCTTCAGGGAGGCAAGGGATCTTTCCCTCTGATTGTCATCAAGGGCGTTGGCAATCGTCAGCTTGCCTTTAACACGACGTTGCCCGTCTCTTCGAGGCGAGGGCTGGCGTTCCGGTCGCAATCGCCGGTTTCGACTATCCGGTTTCTCTTCGGCAGCAGCATCTCGTTTAGCCGCCGGTTTCTTCGCACTGGCGGCATCTGCCGCTTCGGCCTTGACCGCTTCGGCAGCCTTGGGTTCACTTACATCCGTGTCGGATCGATCTTTGGCATCCGTTGATTCGGCTCCAGGTGGCTGAGAAGTTTCTGTCTCAGTCTTTAATTTTGCTTCTTCCTCGGAACGTTCCTTGGCCAGCTGCTCTTCTTCTTTTCTGAGTTCAGCCTGACGGATGGCTTCTTCCTCTGAGGCCTTATCTTCCTCTGCCTGGCGAACTTTCGCGGAAGCCAGAGCCTTGGCTCGGGCATCCCGTTCGTTGTCAGAAAGTTGTCTTAGAACAGCGCCTTTCTGCTTATCAGCGGAATCCTTCTTCGTTTCGACGGCCGGTTTCTGTGTTTTCTCGGTCTGGACCGGGCTTTCCCCGACTACCTTTTTACGCTTCGGCGTCGCCGCTTTCTGCTCATCATTGGGCTTGGTAATAACCCGCTTTTTTTTCGTTTCGACCAGGACAGATTTCGAACGGCCATGACTGAAGTTCTGCCGAACATGCCCAGCCTCAACGGTGCGCTTCAGATTAAGCGTCATTTTGGGTCTGGCACCAGGCGTCGTCTTATCTGTTGTATCTTTCGTTTCGCTCATACCTTACCCGTTCTCGGCACCTAAACTCGGTGTGGAATCTTTCGTTTGCAAATATCTATCCAATTTCATAACAGCAGAAACAAGTTTGCGACCTATTTCACTGCGCAATAGAGCAGCATGTACCACATTTGCCTGCCCCAATGCCAAACCCAATTCACTTCTGTTGAACCGAGCAATTGTAACAATTTCAGTCTCGCCGGTCGTTTGAACCGCTTGACTTGTTCCCGCAATTTTCTTCAGACCGTTATCTGACGCGTCATTGGCGTGAATAAGGGCCATTACACCTCTGTTTTGCAAAGCTTTTTTTACATTATCAAATCCTGAAATAATCTGACCAGCCTTTTTTGCCAAACTCAGGGTTCTGAGTGAATCCGCCGTTAACAGTGTTGCAACAATATGCGGCAAATCCAGAGATGTGCTTGTTTTTTCACCAAAATATTGTTTCAACAGGCCACTTGTAACAGCCTCGCGAACAATGCTTTGGGAAGCTGTAATCCAAACTCCTTGTCCCGGCAATTTATTTTTTAAGTCGACTACGACTTCTTGATTGGGATCCAGGACAAAGCGGACAAGCTGAGAATCCGGCAAATTCCGGCTGGTCACCATGCACTTTTGCGTTGCAACCACTTGATCTCCGGTACAATTGGCCATTCTTACCATAAATTTCTTTAAATTCACATCCAGTTCGCTTGATTTCGAAATATCCCAGGCTAATTCAGTTTATCCGGTTCGCCGACTATTTCTTCGAGCTGCGCATCGTCGGATTCCACCGCGTCGGATTCAACACTTTCCGCCGTGATTTCCTCTGTCTCTACCCCAGTCTCTTCCCCAGGCTCTTCCCCTGTCTCTTCGTCAGTCTCTACCTCTGACTCATCCTGCTCGTTTTCATAGACATCCTCAGCTTCAATCCAGCCGGCTTTGATGCGCGCTGCAAGTATGAGGGCTTCCACTTCCTCTTTGGAAAATTCCGTATCTTTCAGAATTCCCTCATGATGGACGGTTTCCTCTTCCGTTCTTTCGTACCAGCCGAAAAGCTCATCAGTCGCACAGTCAGCCAGGTCATCCACTGTCTTTATTTCATTTTCACCAAATGTGACGAGCATTTGCTTGGTGACCCCTTCAACTTCCGACAGATCGTCGGATACGCCGAGCTCAACTCTCCGACTCTCCAATTCAGCTTCTTTCTGTTCAAGAAAATCGCGCGCGCGCTGTTGAATTTCTTCTGCTGTTTCTTCGTCGAAACCTTCAATGGTCGCAATTTCTTCAACAGCAACGTAAGCCACCTCATGCATGGAGGAAAATCCTTCGGTGACCAGAAGTTGTGCGATGACCTCGTCGACATCAAGGCTTTCCATGAATATGGCAGAGCGCTCGTTGAATTCTTTCTGTCGGCGTTCCGACTCTTCTGCTTCCGTCAGGATATCTATATCCCACCCGGTGAGTTGCGATGCCAATCGGACATTTTGCCCGCGTCTTCCGATCGCCAGGCTGAGCTGATCATCGGGAACGACAACTTCAATTCTCTGGGCATCTTCATCGAGAACAACCTTGACCACTTCCGCAGGAGCCAGCCCATTGACAATGAATGTCGCGGCATCGGGCGACCACTGGATGATATCAATTTTTTCACCCTGCAGTTCATTGACAACGGCCTGGACCCTGGCGCCTCTCATGCCCACGCAGGCGCCCACGGGATCTATTGACGAGTCGCTGGACAGAACGGCAATTTTCGCTCGGCTTCCCGGATCGCGGGCGACCGACTTTATCTCAACGATACCGTCATAAATTTCCGGCACTTCCTGGCCGAACAGTTTGGCCATGAATTCCGGTCGTGTACGTGAGAGGAAAATCTGTGGGCCGCGCTGTTCCCGCCGAACATCGTATATGTAGGCGCGGGCCCGGTCCCCATAACGAAAATTCTCTCGTGGCAGTCCTTCATCCCTGCGGACAATACCTTCCGCCCGTCCGAGGTCGACAATGACATTGCCATACTCAACTCGTTTGACAATTCCGTTGATAACCTCACCAATTCGGTCTTTGTATTCTTCAAACTGTCTTTCGCGTTCCGCTTCACGCACTTTTTGCACGATCACTTGCTTGGCATTTTGAGCAGCAACACGTCCAAAATCGAGAGGCGGCAAAGGTTCGGCAATAAAATCACCAAGCTGCGCCTCGGGATTTCTCTTTAGAGCATCCTTCAGCGAAATCTGCGTTGCTTCGGAAGCCACATCCTCGACAACCTCCATCAACCGCGCCAAACCGATTTCACCGGTTTTTGGATCGATTTCAGCCTTGATTTCATTTTCACTGCCGTACCGGGACTTGGCCGCTTTCTGGATCGCATCTTCCATGGCCTGGATGACGACTTCCTTCTCGATCGATTTTTCCCGCGCCACAGCATCAGCGATCTGCAAGAGCTCTAATCTATTTGCACTAACTCCAGCTTGAGCCATTTAAAATCTCCGGTTCTCCAGTTAACTACTTTTTTGAGCAGCCAATGCCGCTCTTACTAATTCATCCGTCATGACAAGTTTGGCTCTTCTGATCATCGAAACATGAAGACCTATTGTCTGAGCTTCTTCGAATTCATCCAGCTTGACCCGTAATCTTGCCTCTTGTTCTCCGGCTCCTTCGATCAAACCTCGGAAGCGTTTGCGGCCATCGACCATGTCATTCAGTTCGACTTTGGCTTCATATCCCTGCCAGTCCTCGAAATCCTTCAGGCAAACCAGGGGACGGTCGATGCCGGGTGATGAAACTTCCAGATTGTAGGATCCATCCACGAAATCTTCCGCATCAAGAATGGGAGATAACTCTCGCGATATCGTCGCGCAGTCATCGACGTTCATCGTGCCGTCCTGTCGCTCCGCCATGATTTGCAGTGTCGTACCATCGCGACCCGAGACATGAATACGTATCAGGCGAAAGCCAAGCTCATCAATGACGGGTTCAATCC
This sequence comes from Methyloligellaceae bacterium, assembly GCA_051009705.1. Lineage (GTDB taxonomy): Bacteria > Pseudomonadota > Alphaproteobacteria > Rhizobiales > CAYWUX01 > JANQOC01. The sequence goes on from JBPCWG010000020.1 coordinate 15,306, forward strand.
GTTTTGCAATCTCCAGTTCGATACCGGATTCGTCGGCAAATCGTGTGTTTTCGGTCATTTCCTGCGCGCACAAAAGTTCGATAGATCCTGTTCAAATACAGATTCGTGTTTCCTAAACAAAAAGAGCGGGCCCGGGGGACCCACTCACCAAATGCGTCTAAATATGAGTGAAACCCCAATCTAGGGTTGTTTACGGAAAGTTGCAAGAGCCCATCAGCAGATATTGTTCGCACCCTGCCGAAAAAAATGTTCTAATTTCGCATCATCGCTTCAGAAACCTCAGGTAGACTGGTTTTCTGCCCGCACTCAGGGCTTTTTGTTCGTATCGCGTCTGGGGCCAGTCTTCGGTACGAAAATTCCATCTATGGGGTCCGTCGTCGACCCAGCTGAATTCGTCATGTTCCGCAAACGTTAACAGGGTTGAGCGAACATATGCGCCGATATCGCTGGCAATTCTGAGTTCGGCGCCACCTTGCATGATATCGGCGAGATGAGCGGCATTTTCCCGGGTTACAAACCGCCTTTTCGCATGTCTTTTTTTGGGCCACGGATCCGGGAACAACAGGAATACGCGGCTTATTGTTTTTGGACTTAGTCGACAAATTACGTGAAATGCATCGTCATCGTAAATCCGAATATTGCCGATATTGTTTTGTTCGATGCCGGACAGCACCTTGACAACGCCATTGACGTAGGGTTCACAGCCGATGAAACCGATTTCGGGATGTGCTTTGGCCTGGTTTAAGAGATGTTCCCCTGAACCAAAGCCAATTTCCAGCCAGAATTTCTTGATACTGGAATCGAACCAGTTACGTGGATTGCAACGATCTTCATGTTCATCGTCGAGAGAAATCCTGATGCGCGGCAGGACTGTATTCCAAAGCGTCTGTTGTCTTGGTGAAAGTTTATGTCCTATTCGACGCCCGTGAAGCTTCCGAACCTGCATTTCCTTCTCAAATCCTAGAGGTGTTCGCGATATCGATGCCGTCAACATCCTGAGACGAAACATTTGAATCTTGCCGTGACCAACGGCGACCGACTATAAAATACCGCCTCCCCAAGGACTCCCTATCCCAGTGCGTCTTTGATTTTTTCGACGAGATCGAGTTTTTCCCAGGAGAACCCGCCATCGCTTTCCGGTGACCGGCCAAAATGACCATAGGCCGCGGTACGCTGGTAAATCGGCCGGCTGAGTTGCAAATGTTCCCGGATCCCGCGCGGGGTCAGGTCCATAACTTCGGCAAGCGTGTTCTCAAGACGGTCTTCGGCCACTTCTCCCGTACCGTAGAGATCCACGTAAAGGGAGAGCG
>JBPCWG010000021.1:0-2796 GCA_051009705.1 Methyloligellaceae bacterium
GGGCTTGGGCCAGGGCTTTGGAACCGTTGACGGACATTTGTGCTTTCGACGGTTGCGCCAGGAGAGACGGAATATGATGGCCAAAACCCCTGATCCGCAAATCCACCTCGCGCAAACCGTTGAAAAATAGCAGCCCGGCCTGAATGGTGGGATGCCTGAAATATTTGTGGACGAATTCCAGTGGTGACAGCTCACTGGTTTCCAGAAGCAATCGACCATCCGGTGTCCGCTTTAGAAGTTCCCGTCTTTCCTCCTTTTTCAGGGGAGGGGAGAAGTTTTCCGGGCGTAAATATTTCTCAACTATGGGGTGGAATTTATCGTGCCAGTCCTTCAACGCCTGCGCATCCTGTCGATCGAACTCTGCAAACGAGTCGAATGTTTTTTGAAAGTCCGTCCACCATTGCAGTGACCGCTCATCGCGGGTGAGAAGGGCGACATTAAGTTCCGGTTCAATGAAGACAAGACCCTGATCCTCCAGGGCTAGGTCCCGGTACCAGGGCATATCGGTTATCGCGCGTTGAAAAAATGCGTGGGTATTGTGAAAAAAACCGGGCTGCCGAGGATCTTCAACCGTAGTCAGGCCGCCGCCGGTTTCGGGTCTGCGTTCCAGGCAAAGGCATTTCAATCCCGCCAGACCGGCATAGGCCTGCAGGATGAGGCCATTATGGCCACCCCCGATAATTATACCATCATAAACATTGTCTGACATGCGGCTGTCCACTGTGCGTTAAAACATTTGTCTCAAATCGCAGGTTGCCTGCCTTATGACACGCCCCGTCGCCGATCAATTTTACTATCGGCTCGACTTCATTCTTGCCAAGTATTCACTAAGTAGTTACTTTTTGCAAACCTGGACCCTAGCGAGGTAAGTTTTCATGAGCCCAGATCAACCGCGTATAAAAACCACTGTCGTCGGATCCTATCCGGTACCGGACTGGCTGGTCGCCCTGCCGTCGGAACAGGCACTTATTGATGCCACGCGCACCATCATTAACACCCAGGAAACGGCGGGTCTTGATGTCGTTTGTGACGGCGAACTCTACAGGTTTGATATCAACCACCCTGAAACCAATGGCATGATCGAGTATTTCACCAGGCCCATGGACGGTATCCGCAACGAAAGTACATTTCAGGAGGTGCTGGAATATCGCCGGCAAAAAGGCATGGATTTCCGGGCCCAGCCTCCCGGTGTCGTCGACGGGCCTGTGGGGCATGGCACGCTCGATCTTCCTTATGCAGCCATGCGCGCCCGGCGACTGACGAAACGTCCTTTGAAATTCACCCTGACAGGCCCGCACATGCTCGCCAAAACACTCATCAATGAGCACTATGGCGATGTACCCGAGCTGGCAATGGCCATCGCCTCTGTTCTGGCGGAACAGGTTCGTCATGTCGAGGCGGATGTGATCCAGGTGGACGAAGCCAATCTTCCCGGCTCACCCGATGAATGGGAATGGGCGGCAGAAGCAATCAACCTCGTGCTGGATGCGGTTAGAACGACACCTGCCGTTCATTTGTGCTTTGGCAATTATGGTGGGCAATCGATCCAGGAGGGAACCTGGAAAAATCTGATCAATTATCTTAACTGCCTGCACACGGACCATATCGTCATGGAAAATGCCCATCGTCCCATTGAGGAGCTGGAAGTCTTTAAAGATTTGGATCCAAAAATCGGCCTGGGGCTGGGAGTCGTGGATATCAAGAGGAATGATGTCGAGTCTCCCGAAGCCATTGCACGATCCCTGGAGCGGGCGGAAAAGCTTGTTGGCGAGAGGCGCATTACCTACATAAATCCGGATTGTGGTTTCTGGATGCTGCCCCGGAGCGTTGCCGATGCCAAGATAAGAACCCTTGTCGAGGGGCGAGACTTGTACGAATCCCGCTGAATTTTATTGTGAATTCCGTAAAAAATTTGAGGCGTGAATTACATGCCGAGCAACTGGTAGATGCGGCGTGTATAATCCCCGAATTTTTCATCGGTTTTCGTGTTCAGGTCCCTTGGATGAGGGATATCGACATCAAAATAATCAGCGATTTGTGCCGGTGCCGTGGACATAACCGCAACGTGGGTCCCGAGAAAAACCGCCTCCTGAATGCCGTGGGTGACAAAAACGATTGTCTTGCGCGAGCTCTGCCAGATATCAAGCAATTCCAGGTTCATTTTTTCCCGAGTCAGGGCATCGAGGGCACCAAACGGTTCATCCATCAGGATTAGTTTGGGGTCGTGGATCAAAGCCCGGGCAATGGCCGCGCGCTGTTGCATCCCGCCCGAAAGCTCATAGGGGTAGTTGTCTCCAAACCCATCGAGACCGACCATGTTCAACAGGTCCGCGGCGCGTTCCCGGGATTCTTTCATGGGGCGTCCGAGAATTTCTGCCGGAAGCAGTATGTTTTCGAGAATTCGCCGCCACTTCAGCAGCAGGGGCTGTTGAAATACCATGCCGATGTCCTGGCTGGGATTGAACGGAATCTCATCATTTCCGATTTGCACCTCGCCGCCGTCATGGGGGTGCAGGCCGGCGAGAATTTTCAGCAAAGTGGACTTACCGCAACCTGAGGGGCCGACGAGGCTCACGAGCTCGCCGTTCATGATGTCAAGAGAAACATCCTTGATGGCTTCGAACTCCGTATCGCGGGTTCGGTACACTTTGCGCACATTTTTTAATGATATAAATGGGGCCGCTGTCACTTGTATTTACTCCACCCGTGCATCCTGAACGACGAATATCCGTTCCAGAAGGATCACAATTCCGTAGAGTACAACACCGATCAGTGTAACCAGGAGCAGCGCCATAA
>JBPCWG010000022.1:0-2518 GCA_051009705.1 Methyloligellaceae bacterium
TGCTCAATCAAAATCCTCTGGGAAAAATTCCGGTTCTCGTACTGGACAGCGGTGTTTCCATCTATGATAGCCAGGTTATTTGCGAATTTCTCGATTCATTCAGCGAGGGTATTCGATTCTTTCCCCAGGGCCCAGACCGGTGGGGGGCCCTGACCCTGTCGGCGTTGGCAGACGGCATTATCGAAGCCGCCCTTTCCCAGGTGTATGAAGTTCGATATCGGCCGGGAGAAAGGCGTCACGAAGACTGGCAGGTCATGCAGTCAAGTAAAGTCACACGGGGACTTGATCTTCTGGAAAACAATGTTCCCCACATAACCCAGACGCCGAATATCGGACACCTCACCCTAGCCTGTGCACTTGGATATCTGGATTTTAGATTTGAAGGTTCTTGGCGCGATACCCACACCAACCTGGTCTCCTGGCTGGATGTGTTCAGCAATCAGGTGCCGGCATATTCCGCGACAATGCCCGGGGATTGAAGCAGGCAGGACTTTCTCCTGGATCTGCGATCATGAGTTCTTTTTGATTTAACACTATGAAAGATCACCGCGTGAAAATTGGATTCTGGTTCAGGGGATCTATTCTTTCCCTGGTCCTGACGCTAGCGATCCTGACGCTCTCTGCGGGGGCCAATGCCAAGTCACATTCAAGGGGGCAGGCTGGCAAATTTGACTATTTTGCTCTGGTCATTTCCTGGTCGCCAACATTTTGCGCGACACAGGATCCTCGTCGACATCGTCTGCAATGTCAGGGAGCGCGACCCTATGCTTTTGTGCTGCATGGTCTATGGCCCCAATACAATCGCGGATGGCCGCAATTCTGTCGCGTCAACAATAGCTGGATTCCCAATCAAACAATTCAGCAGATGCTGGATATTATGCCGAGCCGGCCGTTGATCATTCACGAGTGGAAGAAACACGGAACCTGCAGCGGTCTCCGACCGGAAGGTTACTACGATATCGCCAGAACACTTTTCGAGAAGATCAATATTCCGGAACGCTACCGCCAACCGGACACCGCGCTTCTGGTCAGTCCCGCCGAGCTGGAAAAACACTTTCTGAAAAGTAATACCGCGTTGCGACCGGATATGATCTCTATTTCCTGCGGTAGCCGCCATCGGCTGCGGGAGATTCGCATTTGTTTTGACAGGAATCTTCAACCCCGGTCCTGCGGTCAGAACGAAGCGCAAAAACGGCTTTGCCGAAGCGAAAAGATCTATTTGCCCCCGGTGAGATAACAATATCACATACCCGACTGCCTGATCCCCACTGCTCGATTGAATCTCGGCAGACACCGGGTGGCCCGGAGACCTCACACCTCGGGGCTTCCTGAAATTTCTTTTTCAATATCAATCACATAAAACCAGACCTGACAATGTGTTACTTCTGCAACCCGTGTTGCACAGCGAATCAGTGTACAATCGCCGGAATGGCCCGGAACCGGGTGAATAACGCCTTGATGGAGCGGCCAGGTGAGTGGGGTATTCGTTGAAAGTCGCGAGTTTTTGAAACTGTATCGTCGATGCGTGATCGAAACAGGGATGAAAAAAATCGTAAATGCTTGAAACGGTTAAGAAAAACATCATCCGGAAGGAGCGGCCGGAGCCGCAGACCGGTGCGTCGGTCACTAATCCGGACAAGCGCGCTAAACGACATTCCACCCCGCGAAGGACAGTGCTTTTTGCCGGACTTACAGGATTCACGATTGGGGTCGTCTTCTGGCACATTGTAGGATTTTGGGCATTTGTTGGTGATGTCCTGATGACCGGTTCTTCTGAAAATTCGGAAATCATAAGCCGCCTCGAACGAACGATACAATCGAACCGGGTTGCCGGTTCGGAATTCCGCCAGGCTTCGCATCAGTCGAAGGATCAACCGGCCGGGATCAGAACTGATGCCTGTACCCAACTGGTCATGGACCGGGTGAACCGAACGACTTATGCCGCCCCTTGTGCAAAACCGGTTCAACGAAAGCTCTCATCCTCGCCGCTGCAGACGGCTTCTCGAAATTCTGGGAATTGACCCCCCTGGTCATCCACAAAGCTTTAGACTTAGCTGCAGTCAATGGGGCACTCTGCTACAAAACTGCCCGACGAAGGCATATATCTGGATTCAGCCAATACCAATTGCGAGGATTGAACGATGCCCATATTTGGAACGGTTCCCGAGATTACCCGAGTCAGCCATCAGCGTTCTTCCGGCATTTCAGATGACGTTGATTTCGAGATCAAGGGATCGGAAATGCAATTTGTCGAAATCGAGCTGGATCCCGGCGAAAGTGCTATCGCTGAAGCAGGATCCATGATGCATAAGGATGCCGATATCGATATGGATTCAATTTTCGGGGATGGATCGAAATCTTCTAGCGGACTACTGGATGCCATAACCGGCGCCGGCAAGCGCATACTGACCGGCGAGAGTCTTTTTTCAACTCTGTTCACCCATGAGGGGCAGGGCAAGGCACGTGTCGCGTTTGCGGCTCCTTATCCCGGACAAATCCTGGCCATCAAACTCGACAC
>JBPCWG010000023.1:0-3102 GCA_051009705.1 Methyloligellaceae bacterium
GACCGACACATTCAATGTGCCAGCCAGGAGAATGATGGCAAGAACGGAACTCCAAATTCCCTTTTTCATAACAGTACTCCAAATGTTTAATTAATTGAATTGATAGTAAAAATTTCTATGAATCTCAAATTTATGTCGTCAATTAAAATATAATTTGCAATAATTCTTGCGTATTTAGAATAAATTATCAATATTCCGGCCTCCCGGAGATTGCTGAACTAGCCCTGTTTGCCCTGAATCCTGCGCAAGCCGGTTCTTCATCCCCGAGCGCGCCTCCGCGATGTCAGCGGCATGAGTTGCGTCTGGCAGATGTCTAAGCCCGATAGGCCGGAAGTGGAGAGCGGTCCTGTAAATCGATCAGTCGGTGCAGCATCGTTTCAAACAAAGACTGTTTGATGTCAGCGGCCGCGGGATCGTCAAACAAATTATTGAGTTCGTGGGGGTCTTTGTTCAGATCGTAAAGCTCGTGCCAGTCTTCTCCAAAGCGAATGGACATTCGGTAGCGATCGGTAACGAGGGTACGAACACGCTGCGGTCGGTCAAATCCGATCATTGTCCGCTGGCTGTCTTCCTCGATAATGAGCCCCTCAGGACCTTCCGTCGACATCAGGTCCCGTCCCTGGATACCGTTAAAGGGCTGTATTCCTGCCCGAGCGAGGACAGTGCTTGAGATGTCGATTGAGGAGGCAAGGCTTTGATCCACATCCGGCCCATTCCCGGAAGTCGGATCGTGCCAGATAAAGGGAATACGGATCAGGCCCTGATAGTGGAGAAGGAGCTTGAGCATCAGACCGTGGTCGCCCATATAGTCCCCGTGGTCGGAATTGAATATAACCACCGTATTTTCATCAAGTCCAAGGGATCGAAGTTGCGCAAGAATGCGCCCCACCGCATCGTCGATCATGGTGATGCTGCCATATGTCAGTGCAATCAGGTCCCGGGCCTCCTCTGCGGTCACAGCGAAGGGGTTCTGATTGTCGCGCGGATCCAAATTCTTTTCCATTGCCGCTTTCATCGCTTTGATCGGCGGCAAATGTCCTTTGCCAAACGATTCCGGTAACGGCATATCGGCGGGATCATACATATCCCAGTAATGTCCGGGCGGGGTGAAGGGATGGTGGGGGTCGGGAAAGGAAACCTGCAGGAAGAAGGGGTCGTCGTCATTCGATCTCTCTTGCAGATAGGCTTCCGTGCGATCTGCGATCCATGTGGTCGGATAGAGTTCTTCCGGAACAGCCGTTCGCCAGGCCTGCGGTGCGTTGATCCGGTTGTCGGGCAGGGCGTTTTCAGGTCCCACAAGATTGTCGAAATTCGGATCCTGCTGTCGCGCCCACAAAAGATAATCACCGGCAGCCTGATCGGCATGGTCGGCGGCGATTTCCACATGGTCAAATCCATAGAAGTGACCATTCATCCGTTCCGCCAGGGGTCGATCCCAATTGGGAATAACTTCCAGATCATAGTCGGCGGAATGCCGGTTGGCCTTATAGGCATCGCGCAATTCCTGAGACGGCGTATGAAGTCCTTCCTCGGGTTCAAATCGCTTTGTCGCCGGCAGCCCGGTGAAGCTTTGCAGGTGAGATTTTCCGATCAGTCCCGTCTGGTAATTGGCGTCCCGCAGCAACTCGACAAAGGTCGTGTGATCCAGGCTCAGGGGAATGCCGTTATGCACCGCGCCGTGCAGGGAGGACATTCTTCCAGTCATGATCGAGGCGCGATTTGGCATGCAGATCGGATTGACGACATGAAATCGTTCAAACCGGCGTCCCTTTTCCGCAAGGCTATCGATATTCGGTGTCTTGACGATGCTGTTGCCGTAACACCCCAGATGATCGGCGCGTTGTTGATCAGTGATGATAAATATAAAATTTGGTCGCCTTGTCACCAATTCCACTCCCTTATTTGCTTGTAATCAGCTTGTTGTTTCCGGATCCGTTGTCGGACAAATTCAATGGGTGAAATTGAAATTGTCAAGAGCCGGCGCAATCCCGGCTAAGCGCAATTGTCCGTTTGCACATTCCATTAGCACAACCGGCACTCATTTTATACTCAGAGGGCGAAAGAGCCTGCTTTACCCGCCAATGGAAAGAGTTCAGGGTGAGCCCATTGAAATTGCGAACGACAAATTCAGGGTACTTCCTCAGGCAAACAGCAGCCTCAGATAGCGCTGGAACTGATCGCACTGGCGCTGGGTCCAGGCCGCGTCATCATTGGCATTGGCCATGATAAATCCCCCTTCAATGATCGAGGTGATCATTTCTGCCAGTTCGCGCGCGGTTACGGGAACCTTGGGGGCGCGGATATCGATCAGCGCCTGCAGCTTTGCTTCATAGAGCGCGCACCAGGCATCAAGGCTTTTTCTGATGTAGTCCCGAATATCGATACCGAAGTGCTGTCGTTCATAGGTGTAGGATGCAAAGATACAGCCGGGAAACGGTTTTCCCAGACCGTCGAGATATTCATTGAACAACCGCAAAAATATAATCACGCGTTCCAGCGGGTCATCGCTCAGGCGATCCGCCCGGTCGGACAGTTCAACGAACAGATCCAGATCGTTCTGCGCGTAACGCTCCAATACATTCCTGGCGAGATCGGCTTTGCTCTTAAAGTGATGAAAAAATGCGCCCTTGGTCAGGCCGGTGGCCTTGAGCAGGTCGTCAATTGCCATGCCCGCATAACCTCTTTTCAGGATCAGCGTTTCGGCAGCGGCCAGAATTCGCTCGCGGGTTTCCGCTCCCTTCGATTTAGCCATTGTTAAACAAACCAGTCTGTTTTATTTTCTTTGCAATTGTTTAAATAAGCCTTGTACAGAAATAACACCATAAAATCAATGAATAATAATTTTTATTGACACAAACTAAACGGTCTGTATATATATAAAACAGACTAAATAGTCTGCTTTAGGGTTGAGCTAGTGACTATCACTGGGAAATGACATTCGGAACGGAGGAAGACCAATGACCGAAACCAGCACTCATATGATCAACGGCGTCGACCAGAACGCCATATTTGCCACCATCGAAGCGGTGAACGGTGACAATGAACTGGCACAGTTTGAATTTCGCATCGAAAATCAATGGTTGGGCGGAGGTCTCAACAAGA
>JBPCWG010000024.1:0-4930 GCA_051009705.1 Methyloligellaceae bacterium
CCACCCACCTGTCCCCGTGCATTTTTAGCCCGGTAGTGGTTGTCACGGAAAATCTGATTAACTTGCCTAAGTGATGAGAGGCTTTCTTCAGGACTAAGAAGAGTGATGGGACCGCCAAAAATGCGCTGAACTTTTTGCAGGTTTCTTCGTCGATTGTCCAGGTGATCCCTGACTTTTTCAGAACCGTTGATATAGTTGAGTGTAACCTTTGCGTCCGGATCAAGCTGACTGAAAACAAGCCGACCATCGATATTTTCAATATTAAGATGTCTGTTCTTTATGGCCTCGGAATAACCAAACATACGGTTGAACTGTTTGTTTTCTTTGCCGATCAACAGCGAATTCCCGGGCTTAATACGAACCAGGCCGCTGATCTCACAAAAGTATTTTTCTGCATCAATCAAAATCCAATTTTTCGCGGGCGCAAGGTCCGAGACAAGCGAAGCATCCGGATACAGGTGGAGTATTCGCCCCGCGATATCAAGTTTGATTGGTATTTCTGAGTTGTCAGCCCGGAGTTTCCCATTTAGTTTTTGCGGATCGACAGTAATTAATCCAATATTCCCAGATTGGCGCCAGAAGAGAAACTTGCTCCAGACATCAGGCACAACTATGGATCTCTCTTTTGTAAATTATTGGCCTCGGGAGTCCCATCCCCGGAAGCTGGATCCAAAATAATTTTGGGAACGTCGCCTAAATTTTCTCTAACGTACATTAACAATCCGGATTGACTAAAGTATTGAGCAGCTTCTAGGTAAACGGAGATTTGACGTTTTATTTGATTTAACGTCACCCCCTCATCGATTGGGTGAACCTCGTGCTTTGAACGTTCCAATCGCCATTCCATGATATTTTCAGGTGGTGGTACAAGGAATTCAAACACGTAGCGCTCCCTCCAGTCGACCGAGAAGAAAGTCGTCTTTAGCGGAGGAAGGATGATACGGGATAGTTCTAGTTCCAGAATTTCCTCTGAATCCGAAAAGGCTTGATCGAAAACCGTAAGGCAATCATCGTAGCCAACAAATGGAAACCCCATATGGACTTCTCGAGGACGATAAGTCAGGGATTGAGCGCGCCACCAATTTTTCAGTGTGAGATCAATGAAGCCTTCTTCCGGCCAGCCACCCATTTCTCTGATAATTCTCGATTTTCCCGATCCCGGTGGTCCCGTCACAATCAGCTGACGGTATTTTATCCCTGAAGGAAAAGTGATGCCCTTAATGACTTGTACGTCGTCCAGCGGTTTTAACTGTAAGCTTGAATGGTTGATCATTGTCGGATTAACAGACTCACTCTGTTCTATTTTTTCACAGTGCAACTAAGACATTAAGAACGAGATTTAGAAATGTTCTGGCCCAAAACAGCAATCAACTTGATTTGTTATAGCACATCTGTAGTGCCAGATACTAGAATTCACAAAAGGGACGCTTCATGTTATCCCCTACTTAGCAGATCGCAGTCGACCAGTTTGGAAGTAAATTTACTGCACCAGCCGTAAATTTTGAGCGTCAATCCATTTGATTCGAGCGGGGGCAAAACCTTCTTCACCGGGATATATTCATTGTCTGACAATCTGCTGCTGACGCCCATGCTAGATTGTTAGGCCCTTGCTAAGTAGATTGATTCTCGCCAAATCCTTCCGGCATGCCGTTGGCCGCATAGTTTAGCCATTCCTGTTCGAAGTGCTGCCATAGTGCTTCCTCAGGTTCATTTGAGTGGCTCACAGGAAATTCCCTGGCTTCCTTTCTACCGGCGATGTGATTGATAAGGGCATAAACGGTTTCCGCTGGCACAACATCATCCGACAATCCTACACCGACTAATGTCGGACAAACAATCGAGGGGGCGAAGTTAAGCGGATCAAAATAGCGTAACACCAGCATCAGATCTTCTGCCGCTTCTGGTCGATCCCGAAGGAATTCTGAAACCTCTTTGCCTGACCCTGATTTAACGAAAAACTGACGTCCTTCCGCCCAGCCAAAAGTCGGAACGCCGATACATAAAAAATCAGAAGCTTGGATGAGGGCTTCGGCCATCAAAGCGAGACCGCCGGCAAAGCTCGCGCCGTGCAAAACGAGTCGCCGGGCATTTGGTGCCAGAACATCTCGGCCCTGATCGATGGCGCGCACAAGATCACAGATTGCGCCACGCAAAATGTGAGATTCCGGCGAACGCCAGCCCGTCAGAATCCATCCATAGGGCGATGGATTGGAGACGGCTTCCAATGAAAGTCCAAAGCCCCGAATATCCACGCCCATAACATCAACACCCATGCGGGCCCACGCCCACTGAACATCGCATTGAGATAGATATCCATGACTGTGGACAACGAGCGGTCGCGATTCCTGCTCATTAGAGTAAAGAAAATAACCAAAGATTCGCGAGCCCCATAGGGATTGAAACGAAATCTTTTCCAGCTTCAATTCTTTGTCTTGGTCGTGAGGGACCGATTCACGTCTTAGATCAGGATTGCTTTGTCCGAGCTCAAAAAGTGTGTTCTTCCAGAAAGGGGCAAAATCCCTGGGGCGAATTATCTCTGGCTTGAGATCCCGACGCATCCTTGGCATAATCTTCGATTTACGTTCATATTCGAAATTTGGCTGGAGATTGTTTGATGATAGCGACCAATGCACTCTGCCGTCTAGCAATATTTGAAAATGTTCCTCAGCAAATACTGGCTGAGTTGGCAGAGCACGTCACCAGACAAACATTTGAACCAAATGATATCATCGTGCGTCAACACGACGATGCCCAATGCATATTTTTGCTGCTTAAGGGTAAGGTGCAGTTCTTGATCGAGTTCCAGGGCGTTGACGATATGCTTGTTGGCACAACAAGCGCGTACGGTGCCCCGATCGGTTGGTCTGTTGCCCGCGAACCTCACAGATATACGGCTACGGTGCGATGTGAAGAACAGAGCGAAATGTTATGTATCCCGAAGTCATCCCTAAATCGCATTGTTAGACAGTATCCCGAGGTCGGTTTTGATATTCTTCGACACTTGGCGGTCGCCATAGCTACCCGGCTTGAACAGGCACGCGACTTTTTGGTACAGCCCGCAAATATTTCTATTGCAGATTTGAGCTAGGAAATGTCGAAAGCGCGGGAAATACTCAAACATGCGACTTTTTTCGAGGGACTCGACAAAAACCATGTTCAAGCCCTCGCGGATATGGCGCAGACACGGCATTTCAAAAAAGGTGATCGGATCATTAAGGAAGGCGCTGAAGCCTGCGCCTGTTTTGTATTGAAATCTGGTCGGGTTGGCCTGACTTTCAGACACTCGGCTGATGATTTGCAATTGGATAGTGGCAGGCAGAATCAGTTTGCTGTCCGTGACTATGCCGACATTGGTCGTTTTCTCGGCTGGTCCGCGCTCATTCCGCCTTTCCGGTATAGAGGTTCGGTGACCGCCCTCGAACCGACCGAGATGGTCGAACTCAGGAGTGAAGTGATCAATGCTTATCTGCGTAATAATCCCACATTTGGTGTCAAAGTTTTAACACGGGTTATCTGGGTCTTGGGTTCACGATTGCGGGAGACGCGCATCCGATTGGTCGCGCGACGCTACGACAATGAAGTCGCAGCAATTAGTGCCTTGCTGGAGCAAAGCGCCCCGCAGCTTAATATCGACTCTCCCCTCCACAAGATTCCTTACTATCTCGAAAATCGCCTGACATTAGGTGATGCGTTCCAGGTCCTCGATGTCCTCCAGGCACAAGGAACGCCGCGCGAGCGGGATCTGGCCGCCCTTTCTTTAGATATTCTCAGTAGCGTACGCAAGGAGCTAAATTTGTATCAGGACTTGCAAAGGGTTTACGAAACAGTTGCAAGTGCTTCGTCCGAATCACAACCTGACAAAATACGTGAACTTTGTTGTCTCAGATTTTGTGATGTGTTCGAAAATATTAGCCATCTCATTAAAGGTGAGGAATATCTTCCTGACAAACCCGGATTTATTGTGGTAATGAACCATTTGGTGAACCATCCGGACAACACGCTTCCCAACACCTTTCAACTCACGCTCGATACGCATTTTGTATCTGCAATGATCCTCTATCGGAAGTACGGAGATGCGCCGATTCGCATCATCCGCAAGTCGAACCGCAATGAATACGGCCACCAAAAATATTATGACCGCCTCGGTTACATTTATGTTAGTTCGGGACATGTCGATGAGTCCTTCGGGGAACCGGAAATTATAGGAGAGGATCGCCGTAAGTTCTTTCTCGAGGCAGCGCGCAACTATTTGCGCGCGGGTAAAAATATTGTCATCTGTCCCGAGGGGACTAGTGTTGCAACTGAAAATTCGCCGGTCAGTTTTAAGTCCGGGGCCTTTCGCCTGGCAGCTTATGTTCGTCCGGAACCGCTCATAGTTCCCATCGCCGTGGCCAACTTCGACAAGAAGATAACCCGCAACAAGGTTTCGGCGATCATTTTCGAACCCTTCCGCCTTTCCGACAAAGGCCTGGATGGTTCGGATGAGTCGCTAAAAGATTTTGTCAAAACATATAATCTCGAATTTCAGGAATTCGTACAACAAGCGATTAGGCTGGCAAAGTGATGCATTTGCTTATTAGAATTGAGACCTCTGACCATGATTGAATATTATTGGAATACGTGGGGGACATATTTATTATTCCGCTCAGGAGTAAAGCGGACATCCTGGGGTCGCATAAAGCTGCCGTGTTGAACTATCGCTCGTTACGTCCGCTTAGGGGGGCAAAGCGGAAGTCAAAAACTTCGTTTTGGTGTTCGTGCAATAGGTGGTCTATGAGCCTCTTGGCCGACTGACTGCTTTTGAAGTTCGATATTTAAATTCCAGCAATTTAAAATCGCTGGCATGGAGCAAAGTAGTTAAGGGGTAGGGGGGTATTGCCGACGGTTATAAAATTTCAGGTGGCAATAGCGCTCAAATCGATCACTCAGT
>JBPCWG010000025.1:0-7906 GCA_051009705.1 Methyloligellaceae bacterium
TTTCCCGGCGTGCCTGACCATATTTCTCTGTGGGGACTCCTGATACCCATTCGCCGCCAGTTCCAACAATATATCAATTTAAGACCTGTTAGATTGTTCGAAGGAATTGAAAGCCCGTTGGCCGGCCGGCAGTCGGGAGATATCGACTACTGGGTTGTGCGTGAAAATAACGAAGGCGAATATTCCGAAATCGGCGGCAAACTCTACGAGGGAACCGACGAGGAGCTCGTTGTTCAACAGAATGTGTTTACGCGCAAAGGCGTCGACCGTGTTCTAAGATACGCATTTGAATTTGCAAAAAAGCACAACAGAAAATGCGTTACTTCGGCAACAAAATCCAATGGCATCATGCATTCCATGCCTTATTGGGATTCCCGGTTCGCGTTAATTGCCCGCGACTATCCGGATATTGAAACCAACCAGTTTCATATTGATATTCTGACTGCGCACTTTGTTCAGAATCCCGATTGGTTTGATGTCGTTGTCGGTTCGAATTTATTCGGTGATATTTTATCCGACCTCGGACCTGCCACGACGGGAACCATCGGAATTGCTCCTTCGGCAAATCTGAACCCGGAAAAAGAGTACCCGTCCATGTTTGAACCCGTTCATGGATCGGCGCCCGATATTGCGGGCAAAGGCATCGCCAATCCGATTGGTCAAATCTGGTCCGGTGCAATGATGCTTGATTATCTGGGGTACCCACAGGCAGCAGAAATGATCGTCGGGTCGATCGAGACTCTGTTGAAAAGCGGATCAAACTTGACCGCTGATATGGGGGGCCGTGCAAACACCGTCGAGGTTGGCGACGCCTTGAAGGATCTCGTGCGAGAGAAAGCCCGGTAAGCTGCCTGGCAGATTTTGGGTCTGCCGCTGATTTGGAATTTATCGGTCCCGGTGTGAATTTTGCTGCAACTGCGGAGATCGCTGAATATTCTGGCGATTAGTATTTGCATCAGGAGATCTGTTAAACGCAGCTTCTGCCAAATTATCCGGTTTCGGGGCAATCATCATGGGATCTTCCGTACCTCGGGACATGCCTTCAAAGACGGCACCCAGTTCGACTGACAGACCCTGATGGTGAATATCGCCTTCGACATGGGCCGTTGAGCGCAAGGTAGTTTGATTGCCGAAGACGGATCCGATGACCTTACCGGCAACGGTAATATCCTTGGCAATCACGTTTCCGATTATATTGGCATTTTCGGCGACGATCAGGGATGGACAATGCATATCCCCGTGGATTGTCCCGTCCACAGTCACCTTCTGCTTCGAAATGACATTACCAATAATTGTAAAATCAGCAGATATAAATGTCTCTTCGAGCGGCTTATTAGACCGGGCTGGTTTCACACTTGATTGCGATTTGGAAGGTAATTGACTCAGGGGTTTCGGGCCCGACATGGCCGAACTGGTTTCAGTATTTTGATCTGAATTATCTTCTGATTGAGATAATTCGCCTTTTTTTGGAAATATATTCATTGGTAATGCGCACCCTGACTGTCAACTCTGCTTCTTACTTCCTATCCCAATAAGCCTGTTTGGCGCAATGAATTCGGACAGGAATGGGAGATTTTACAGCTCCAACCCATTAAAGATCCTAGAGGCCTATTTTGGCCGTTTAGTGTCGGTTGTCGCGATTTATAAGGAATGGATGAGAAACCCCCGAGTTTGATCCGGCTTAAGAGAAAACCCGTTAACCCATTGAAATATCATGTCTATTGGGGTGAGATTCAGTCGTAAGCCCTGTTGCTCAGTTGATGAATACCTAAAATTTCTGCCGTATAATTGCAAAATTGGGGTGATATAAATTGCAATTACTGATTTTGAGACCATGTAGAATTGGGTGTTGCAGTTAATCGATCCTTCGGTATCAAGGAGTTGATCGAACGTTGATCAAGTGTGTTCCCAATTAATATAGTAAGTGGACTTGGAGTGATTCGGACCGACACTAAGCCTCTCCCGGTGCGTCTAATCAAGAATTCGAAGAGTGGGGCAACGATTGCTGTTCGAAGTCCAATCGAACCCGGATCAGGCAAATTAGCGGGCGCAAAAATTCGGAATGCGCTAGTAGCAGTCTGTAAAACTATGGAAATGTGATGTCACTAGCTTCCACCCCAGATATGTCACTTGCGGCTAACCTGAAAAGAAAGTTCCGTGCGGATTTATTGACGAACTGGCGGCTCGTTCTATTGGGTCTGACCGGTCTGGTCCTGTCTCTGGCTTCCGGCTGGACGACGTTTGACGGTATGACCAATTTTACCCGCAACGGTTTCCTGAGTTTGCTCATCACATTTGGAATTCAGGGTGTCATGCTTGTTACGGCCTGGCTGATTGGTGAGAGTTTTGCCACCGGCGCAACCGGGGAAGGTCAACAGCGAAAAGGGACGGATTCCGTCAAGCAGATTTTCGTCAAGGCCGTTTATCTTTGTATCACGACGTTTGTTCTGTTTGCTGTCGCCTGGTTGCTTGCTCGTTTCATTCTTCAATATGATACTTCAAGCGTTCAACAGGCAGTATCAGAAAACTTGCTATACCTGTTGTTCATACTAGGTGTGATATTCGCTGTGGCGTTCTTTCTCGTCCTTTTTGCCCGTGCGGATATTGTCGGACCCTATGCTCAAGGCATCAGAGTTATTCTGTCTCATCTGCCGCTTTGGTTCATGTTCTTATGCTGCATGGCAACTTCGGTCTTCTTTTCCTTCGATTCACTCTTCTCTTCCATATTTCCCGAGGACGAACGAAAACGGGCAGGTGAACTCCGGTCCCAGGGGCAGATATCCGGTATTGTAGCGGACCTGGAGGCGCTTATAAAAAAGCGCCGGGATGAAGAGGCGCAGGTCCTCTTTCAGGGTGAACCCTGGAAAGCCTACGAAACGGAGCTGGTCAGACTTGCCGAAATCGTACGTC
This sequence comes from Methyloligellaceae bacterium, assembly GCA_051009705.1. Taxonomy (GTDB): domain Bacteria; phylum Pseudomonadota; class Alphaproteobacteria; order Rhizobiales; family CAYWUX01; genus JANQOC01. The sequence continues at coordinate 2,911 of JBPCWG010000025.1, forward strand.
AGGCGCCGGATGCCATCGAAGCTCAGGTTGTTGCCAAGATGAATGAACGGCAAACCGCTCTGGCCGCCGAGCGCGAAAAACTGTCCGGGGCCCTGTCGTCACAGGAAAGGTTAAACGCGGAACGGGCACAGTTGAGCGCGACCGCTGCGCGTATCGCCGAGCAGCGACCATCGCGTCTGAACACAATTGATCAGCTGGAAACAAGAATTCAAACCAAGCAGCAGGAAATTGCCGAGAGACGAGCGGCTGCGGAAGCAGAAGCCCGGGGAGTCGGATCGACAGGACAGGCAGGGCGCGGACCGATATTCCGCGAATTAAACAAATTTGTTACCAAACTCGAAATTGAAATTGGTGCGCTCAGGGAACAGCTGAATGCTGTGAACAGTGATCTGGAAAACCTGGATCGACGCGCTTCGTCGGCAAATGCGCGGACCATCGAGATTGATAAGCAACTGGCGCGATTGAAATCCCAGGAAATCTCGGCCGAAGAAGGGATCAAGATTCAAGATTCCCTGAATCAGCTGGATTCTAACCTGCAATTTGACACGACGGGCGGACTGAAGGTTCTCGATGAACAGCTCGCGACTTTCCGCCAGGAACCCAATCAGCAAGCATTTTCCAATATCCAGAGATCTTGTGGTTCTCTGCTGCAAGCGATCTCGACAGTTTCGGAGTTGTCTCAGAAAGCGGGTTCTATTGATTGCGAGCCTGGTCAGGCGAACGAAGCGGCCGGCCGGATATTCGCGATAAACAACAATCTCAAATCCTATGAAGCGCTTTGCGGCAAGCAGGCAGCCATACCCAGCGAGATCGATGCGATCCTCAACTTTGGTCAAAAGTGCGTCCAGACCTCGGGACTGGTGGGCGCAGACACCCAGAATTTTCGCCTGCAGCTAAATCGCATGGCTCTCAATCGGGATGATAAAGCGCACCGGTTTGTTGTGACCTGGAACTCATTTGCCGACGGTAACCGGCTGGCATATTTGGCATTGGCCATCGCCATTGCAATCGACGGCCTGGTGTTCATGTCGGGCTTGTTCGGCGCCAATGCCATTGTCTCTCCCCTGGCCGATAGCCCGCGGGCGCGCAATCGCCCGATTTCCCAGCTTGAGGAGATTGTCGACAATGCCTTATTGCCCAATCGCGCCTACGCCGCCGAACTTGTCCTTAATGTCATGCAGCCCATACTTGACGACGATGATTCAGGCTACGTAGCACGGGTAGATCTTAACGGTCTTGCCGTTGACCAGCATTTGACAATCAGAAAGGTGCTCACTGCGGGAGCCGTGCTCGGGCTCATAAAGCAGGATGAAAACGCCTCCCATCACTATCTCGTCAGGCCGGAACTGTTTGAGTATCTCTCCATGGTCAATGCCCGCGAGGCCAAGCTCGGCAACAAGGAAGATGCAACACCTAAATATCAGGGTACACCGGCAGGGCAAATAACAGACCGAACTTCCGACCAGGGCCAACCTCTGAAGCTGGAGACGACGCGGACTGAATTGAAAAAAATTGCTAAGCCACAACAGGTAATGGCCCTGACATACAGTCAGCCAACGTCAAGCGATCCCGAAAAGGCAAGCGATGAAATTCTTCAGTCCTATCTGCATGCACTTGATCTGAAGAATTCGACGCTCTTGAATATCGAAAACCTCAACCTGGGCGAAAATCAGGAAGAGTGGCAATATCGATTGGATGGGATCCGCGAACAAGGTGGTCGAATTTCATACGATGTCCAAAACATTCGAGCTTCGATTGAAGAGAGTCTGCAAAAAACGACCGCCAGGCTCATAGCCCAGAGGCAAAATGACGAGGCCTATTCGGCGAAGGTCAGGGAGCACTCGGAAACGTTCGGAAAATGGCTGCCGGGTATCGTTATCTTTAAGGCCTACGAGAAATCCAAACGTCGCGCTGAGCAGGCACTTGCGGTATTCAGGCAGCTTGATGATCTCGTACAAGATGCGGACGATGATCTCCGGCGGGACATCGAACGACTGGTAAATGAACTTGGCGAAGCTGAGCTGGAAAAAATCGATGGCTGGCAGGATCTGGAGAATTTGAGCACGGAGCTGGAAAGCAAGCTCAATCAGCTCAGTCGAAATCAAGTTTTGAATTAACGGCTGCGGATTCTATTTCAAGAGCAGTTTGGCATCTTCTGAAACATTGAGCTCGAGTGCCTCTGGGGCACATTCCCGCGCCGCATGCATATGCTGCAATGCAGTCGCTTCGGCGTAGTGATGCCGGACAAGCTTGAGGTTCAAGCTGTCCTTTTCCGAAGTATTGATAGTTTGCTTGATGGAATGAAGCAATGTGCGGGGAGAGTTCCTGCCGTTTTGCATCTCAATTTCAGAATACCAATTGGTGCGATTCACATGCACCTGAGCCTGCTCCGCCAAACGATGGCAGCCCAGTTCGGAATTTGCTCTTACATGTTTAGTTGAATTCCCGGCTTCATTGGTTTGTTTTGCCGACATTATATTTGAATAAGTGCTAGTACAGCCAACTTGCACAATAGCTATGCCGACGAGATATAGGATTCTTGAAAGTTGCATGCCCCCTGCTCCCAAACGAATCACTCTAAATTTACGAATGTGGGGGGAAATTTCAAGTGCATTCTGCGTATTCTTGAGGTCGCCCACCTTGATGCAATGCCGCCGGCTCAAACGGCGACGGTTACGAAATCTCTCTTGTGGCAGGCGGGTTGTTCCGCGTATGTTTTTAGTTCACCGCACCGAGACCCTCAAGTCAGAGATTATCGGTTCTTGTCAATGCAGGAATAAAATCGGCATGTCCCTAACTGTTCGTAAACTATGCCAGGAAGATTATCTCGACTGGCACAAATTGTGGGAAGGATATCTGAACTTTTATGGCGTCACATTGTCTGAAGAAATTACCCGGGAGACCTGGAAACGGATTAATGATGACTCTTTTGAGGTCCATGGGCTGGGTGCGGCGAATGAAGACGATTTAATTGTCGGGATCGTGCATTTTCTTTACCATCCGGTCACCTGGTCGATTGCGCCGCGATGTTATCTTGAGGATCTGTACGTCAGTGAAGAAGCCCGTGGCCGGGGTGCAGGTCAAGCCCTTGTGGAGGCCGTCTACAAGGCCGCTCGGGAGCGTCAGGCCGATCAGGTTTACTGGCTGACCGAGAATGAAAATTTGCAGGCGCGGAAGCTTTATGATCGAATTGGAGAACTGACTTCATTTGTCAAGTACAAGGGACAAAGCCAGTGAATGGGAAAGTTGCTGAACGTATTGTTTGAGAGTCCGGACCGAAACTAGAAAAGTACCATGGCGCGTGATTTTACTAATATCTACGAACAAGGGTTGGACAGGCGTGAAGCGAACTACCAACCTCTGACTCCAATTGATTTTCTAAAACGCTCCGCCGATATATATCCGCAGAAAACGGCGATTATACATGGTGCGCGGAGCTGGACTTATGCACAGTTTTACCAGAGATGTCGCCGCATGGCCGGCGCTCTTGTCGAAAATGGGATTGGCCTGGGACACACAGTTGCGGTTATCGCACCAAATAGTCCGACCCTGTTGGAATCTCATTTTTCTGTTCCCATGGCCGGTGCCGTGCTCAATGCTATCAATACGCGTCTCGATGCCCGCACAATCGGACGATTGCTCGAACATGGAGAGGCCCGGCTGCTTGTCTGCGATTATGAATATTTGGCCGTGGCGCGGGAAGCCCTGTCGACCCTTTCAAACCCGCCGCCTCTTGTGGTTGACTGGGATGGTTCGGCGAATACAACAACGGCAGGACAGGAAACCGACTACGAATCCTATCTGACAAAGGGCGATCCGGACTACGAATGGCGTCGTCCCAAGGATGAGTGGCAGGCTCTGGCACTGAATTATACTTCGGGGACCACCGGAAACCCGAAAGGTGTGGTCTACCATCACCGTGGCGCATTCCTGAATGCCATGGGCAACGCCATGATGTTCGGCCTCAACGATCGATCGATTTACCTCTGGACCCTGCCGATGTTCCACTGCAATGGCTGGTCCTATCCGTGGGCGGTTACGGCCGTTGGCGCGACCCATGTGTGTATGCGATCCACCGATCCGGGAGAAATTTTCCAACTCATTGACAGGCACCGGGTTTCCCACCTGTGCGGTGCCCCCATCATTTTGAATATGCTGATCCATGCCGACGAGAGAACGAAAATCAAGTTTGCTCATGAAGTGGAGATCGCGACGGGAGGCGCTTCTCCTCCAAGTGCGGTGATCGCAGGAATGGAAGAAATGGGTTTTCGGGTCACCCATCTATATGGTCTGACCGAGTCTTATGGTCCTGCCACGATTTGCGCCTGGCAAACGGAGTGGGACCGGCTGGATAATTCAGAAAAAGCCCGCAAGATTGCACGGCAAGGAGTGCGGAACATTACCCTGGCAGAACAAATGGTAATGGATCCGGAAACGCTCAAAGCTGTACCCAGTGACGGCGAAACGCTGGGTGAAGTCATGCTGAAGGGCAATACGTTGATGAAGGGATATCTGAAGAACGGACAGGCAAGCGATGCAGCTTTTTCTGACAGTTGGTTCCACACCGGTGATCTGGCCGTGGTGCATGAAGACGGCTATATCGAGATCAAGGATCGATCAAAAGACATCATAATTTCCGGCGGTGAAAACATTTCAAGCCTGGAAATTGAGGAAGTGCTTTACCGGCATCCCGATGTCATGGAAGCGGCCGTTGTTGCAAAACCCGACTCCAAATGGGGCGAGACACCGTGCGCATTTGTCATGCCCAGACCGGGTGTGACAAATTTGGACGCGGCGAACCTGAAATCCTGGTGCCACGACAATCTTGCGCGGTTCAAATGTCCAAAATATTTTATCTTCGGTGAATTGCCCAAGACGTCGACTGGAAAAGTACAAAAATATGTCCTTCGTGAACGTTCCCAGGAACTCGATGAGCAATAATTGTCAACGACAAGATTAGAAAGAAGGCGATAATTGCAGATGCTTCCTCCCGGTA
>JBPCWG010000026.1:0-8590 GCA_051009705.1 Methyloligellaceae bacterium
GGCTAAGGGCCTCCAATCTCTGGGGGCCGAGAATTTCGGTTTGTTGAAAGTTCAGCAGATTCAGAACTTGGGCGATGGCCTTACCGTTTTCACCCTCCATCAGCAGGTCGATTTCTCCCCGGGGGGAGCGGTCAAGCTCTGAAAAAGCGCCATTCATTACCAGTCGGGCACCCTGATCTGTGCGAAAATCGAGAGTTGAAATCTGCAGTCTTTCCTTGTCCACCTCGGCCTTGACCCGGAGATCCCGAATATTGGATTCCGGCAAGGCAAGCTGTCCGATACGAACATTCACCCGACCGTTGAATCGACGAAACAGGCGCGCCACTGATCCTGGCTGTCCGCCGCCTGCCTGCAGAGCCTGGTTTTGACCTGTTGAGCTTTCAGAGGAGGAATTCTGCGTGGCTGACGACGTTCCGGAACCCTCAGGTTTTCCGGTCTTGTCTGCCGCTGCGACAGGCGATTTTGGTGATCCTACAAATTTCAGTAAATCGATTATCTGCCCCACATGCGGCGTACCAGTTACAATGTTGCGAAGGTCAACCCGGTCGCTGTCCAGTGAAAAAGTCAGTTGCGGCACATCCTTGAATTCCAAATCCAGAGACCCGGTCAGCGCCGATCCGGATACTTCTCCACGCAATTCCGATACAGAAAACTTGTCCTGGGACAACACAACATTGGCACCAAGAGTGTAGAATGCTGAGCTGACCCGGTTCTGATCATCGGTCTCCGAAAATAGCCACTGAGTGAGGAGCGGCAGATTTTCTCCTTTGACCGACATCAACCCCTGAAAACCAGGGACGTCGGAACCAACGTCAATATCACCCTGGAGGCTTGCAAAATTACCCCCTGGCAACTGCGCCGAAACTTCGACGCGATCCCGGGTATCAGTGGACTTGGAGAGTTGAAACTGCAGATTGCTCAAAAATTCCCGACCGATGCTTGCCTGACCGATGGATAGTCTGAGATCGCCACCATCGACACCGTTGTAGAAACGCCCGAGTTCCCTGACAAACAGGCGGGATACCTGCTGCGGTGACACTCGGCCCGAATCTGAGCCCCCGAGAATCTGGTCAAAATCCATCCATTTTGAACTCAGCTGACCGGATAGCTTAAAGCCATCAAAGAAATCCGCCCCAATGTTGCCTTCGATGACCTGGGGCCGGTTCTGACTTTCAAACGTCGCACGAAGATTGTTCAGCTGTACGCGATTTAGCAGAATTTCTATATCGGCACCTACCTCGAGAGTTTGTGGCGGTGCCTGTTTCGACGCCGGCTCTGCGGTTGGGGTAAATTCGATCACCTGGTCAAGACGAAGGGATGCCGAAAGTGCACCGAACAGGCGTGGGCGAGCAGCGAGATCAGTGACACGGCCGTCGAATTTGTAGGTTGCACCGCGTTTGCCGGTACTCATCGTCGATTTGATGATCATCGGATTCGTGTCGTCCTGGCGGCTTGTCGACACGCGGATTTCATAAGCCTCATTTTGCGATTGAAATGTGCCACTGAACTTGTATGGACCGCGCAGCGAATTGGCCGCAAGTACGCCGTTGACCTGGGTCAGGCCCAGCGCCGGTTCCTGACCGTTCTGGCGTACAATAATTTCACCGCCGGTAATCCGCACCGCGTCAAGCGCGACATCCCTGGGCATGTAAGCGAGTTCGGCACTGAGATTTCCAATGCCTTCCCAGTTGCCGCCACCGTCCTCATGCACCTGGATGTTCAGGCGCGGCTGCGATATCTCGACCTCCCTGGCTTCCACGGTGCCGCGCAACAGGGGCGGAAGAGCCAGCCAGATCGTGAAATTATCGGCCTCGATCAAAGGAGTACGATCGACACTGTCGTCTCCGGCAATGCTGACACTCTCAAAGCGAACAAAAGGCGCGGGCAGAAATCTCAAATTGACCTGACCAGCGACTTTGACGTCACGACCCATCAGTTTTGAAGCCTGTGCCTCGAACACATGCCGATAATCATTGAAATCGACTATATAAGGAGCTGCAAACAGTATACTGAATGCGAGAATAAGCAGACTACCTATTGTTAACAACACAGAGTTCAAGATCAGGCTCCAGTTTCGCGGTCTATTCTATTCATTATTTCAGATAGATGGTTCGAATAGATCGCCAGATTCGGGTAGCGAACAGGTATTGGAATCCTCTGCAATCAGACTTCTATCCCGAAAAATTTTGGCCGATTTATGCCCCGGGACTGGATTCAAATATTTTTCCCGGGTTGAGTATGTTGTCAGGATCGAGGGCCTGCTTTATGGATCGCATAATTTCGACGCCAGCACCATATTCCGCCCGTAAATATTTTGTTTTTCCACTCCCGACACCGTGTTCACCGGTACAGGTCCCTTCCATAGACTGGGCGCGGGTGACCATTCTGTCAAAAAGGTTCTGAACCGCTTCGAGTTCCCCGGGATTTTTGGCGTCAAACAGCGGCAGAACATGGAAATTTCCATCTCCCACGTGACCGACAATCGTCGCTACAATTCCACTATTTTCTATATCTAAACGTGTTTCTTCGACACATTCCGTCAGGCGGGAAATGGGGACACAGACATCGCCGGAACAACAATCGGCGCCGGGAATAAGGGCACGTGCTGCCCAGTAGGCATCGTGGCGGGCCTGCCAGAGCCGGTTGCGATCTTCCAGATCCTGTGCCCACTCGTAGTCGCCGCCACCGTTGGCTGCGGCAATTTCGGCAAACAGTTCCGCTTCTTCGCGGCTTCCCTTGCCCGTGCCGTGGAATTCGAGAAACAGAGTTGGTTTTTCCGCCAGCGTCAAGTTTGAATAGGCATTGCAGGCTCGGATCTGCAAGGGATCGAGCAGCTCGATACGCGCCGGTTTCAGTCCCATCTGAGTAGCCTCGATGACTGTCTGGCAGGCCCCCTTCAGTGTATCGAAGGAACAGACGGCGGAAAGAATGGATTCCGGAATCCCCTGAAGACGAAGCGTCAGTTCAGTGATTATGCCGAGCGTACCCTCGGAACCGATCAGGAGATGGGTCAGATCGTAGCCTGCCGACGTCTTACGTGCCCGGCTGCCGGTACGGACAATGGAGCCATCGGCCAGAACGGCTGTAACATTGATGACCACATCGCTCATGGTTCCATAGCGCACCGCATTGGTGCCGGACGCCCGGGTCGCGGCCATGCCCCCGAGGGAGGCATCAGCGCCGGGATCGACGGTAAAGAAGAGGCCCGTGTCCCGCAAAAATGTATTCAGCTCCTTGCGTGTCACACCGGCTTCTACCGTGCAGTCAAGATCATCCGTATTGACGGACAAAACTTTCTTCATGTTAGAGAAATCCACACAAACACCACCAAAAGGAGCGTTCAAATGTCCCTCAAGGGACGTACCCGTTCCGAAGGCAATGACCGGAGTTTTGTATTCCCGGCAAATATTGACGATTTCAGCGACTTCCTCGGTGGTGTTCGGAATAATAACCGCATCCGGGGGCTGGTTCTCAATCCAGGTGGTGGTGTGTCCATGCTGCTCGCGGGCGCTCATCCCGGTATGGACACGATCGGAGAATTTCTGCTTGAGGACGGCGATTGTCGTCTTATGGCGGCTAGAAGCCCCGTTGTCTGCCGTTTCTTCTATGATCCCTGTCATTTATAGTTCACCAAATATAGTTTACCAAAAATAGCTGTACAATTGTAAAGCACCGATCTCTGCAAGTCTCTGTATCGTCAATTCGACCCCGAATAACAGATAGGTTCCGTCAATCAGGACTGGGAGTTCGTTGTTTAATACAGGGCAACCAAAATTGATTTGCACGATTACCCGCAATACAAGATTTGTAATCCATGTAATGGTCGTGGGACCAGAAAAATATCATAATGACAATTGTACTCAACAACCCGACCAAAAAGGGATGTCGTTAACCTTCAAATTTCGTTAATTGTTACAGGAGTAGATGTCAAACGACCAAACCGTATTATTGTGGCGTCGAAATGACTCCATGAATTCAATTACCGTGGAATACCGACCTGTTATGTTAGTGCGAAATGCTCAATAAACCGCCCCGCCCGAACAGAAATTTTGCCAAATCCCGCCAACGGGCTGCCGTCCATTTCCAGTGCCTGCTGCGGGATACAATCTACAGTTTCCGCAATGCAGTTTCCCTCGCGATCAATGTCATCCAGGAACGCAGCGGACCCAATATGCAGGTGTTTTTCGATGAACGCCAGCCCCTGGTCTGGCTGCTGGCCCTGATCATCGGCATATTTGTCGCTTACTTCGCACTTCTCTTTCGCCTGCTCATCGGTGTTCTGCAACTCCCCTGGCTCGGCACCATGACGGAACGGGTGTGGACCGCAGCAGCGGAAACGTCCATGCTCATCATCCTGCTTACGCCGGCTTTCGGCGGACTTGTTGTCGGCATATTACTGCAATGGGTCCTTCCCAACAGACGTGCATTGGGGGTTGCGGATGTCATCGAGGCCCGGGCCATCAAGGGCTGCAAAATTCCCGTGCGCGCGGGGCTGGGGTCGGCTCTGGTATCGGCTGTGTCCCTGGGCTTCGGGGCAAGTACCGGACGGGAAGGACCTGTCGTCCATCTCGGAGCCACCATTGCCTCTTATCTTGAGGACCAGTTTACACTGCCGAAAAGCGCCCGGCGGACTCTGCTCGCCTGCGGGGTTGCAGCAGCGGTGTCGGCTTCGTTCAATGCCCCCATCGCCGGTGTACTATTTGCCCATGAAGTGATCCTGACCCACTATGCGATAAGCGCTTTCGTACCGATTGTCATTGCCAGCGTTGCCGGCACGGTGATCGTTCGCATTCATCTCGGCAGTTTCCCGGCATTTATTGTACCGGATTATTCCATTACCTCATTCTGGGAATTCCCGGCCTTTGCCCTCCTCGGGCTCACCTGCGCGGCGGTGGCGATACTTTTCCAGCTGTCGCTGATCACCACCGACCGGGTCGCCCATAATTTTTCGATGCCTATCTGGGTAAGGCCGGTGATTGGTGGTCTGATGATCGGGGCCATCGCTGTCTTTTTCCCCCAGATTCTCGGGGTTGGTTATGACACCACGGATGCGGCCCTCAACCAGCAACTATCCCTCGAACTGCTGCTGGCCCTGCTTGTCGTGAAAACAGCGGCAACGTCAATCTCCCTGGCAAGTCGGTTCGGAGGCGGGATTTTCTCGCCGACACTTTTCCTCGGGGCCATGGCCGGGGGTGCTTTCGGCCTTATCGCCGCCAAGGCTTTTCCCGAAATTGCCTCAAGTGAAGGTTTGTACGCGATGATCGGGATGGGGGCCGTGGCGGCGGCGGTGCTCGGAGCCCCGTTCTCGACCACGGTGATGGTTTTTGAACTCACAGGCGGCTATGAGATCACCATTGCTCTCCTGCTCGCGGTTTCTATCTCAACCGGATTCAGCCAGGCCATTCTTGGACAGAGCTTTTTCCTCTGGCAGCTCTCCATGCGCGGCCTGTTCCTGAAGGATGGCCAGCACAAGCAGATCGTGCGCTCAATTCATGTGCGGGATTTCTTCACGGAACTGACTCCCAGTGAAATTGAGCGGGAGTTACATACCGCCAACCCGGAAAACACACTAAAACTTTCCGATACACTGGAACTGACCCTCAGGAAATTCGATTCCACCGGCGATCATCGGCTGCCGGTGGTGGAAAGCGAAGACGAGAGCAGGCTAATCGGCTGGGCCGATCACTGGGCCGCACTAGAGGCCATGAACAAAGCTCTTATTGAAGTTCATGTGGAAGAACACCACTAAAAAACACAGGCAAATCAATGTTTAGGCTTAACTGGCCCGAATTAGCCCCACTCCATGCGCAATTCCTGCGCGGAACATCTGAACGAACGGCAAAAAGATTGCCGAATCATAGAAATTCCGTGATAGAATGAAGTGACTATTGATCAATAATCCAGAGGCAACCATCTGAATTGGTTGAAAAAATTCTGACCGAGCCTGCCCGATCCCTGTCCGAACGCGCTGCCCCGCGACTCCCCTATCTTGAGGGTCTGAACCCGGAGCAATTACAGGCTGTGGAAGCTCTTGACGGCCCGGTGCTGGTGCTGGCCGGTGCCGGCACAGGCAAAACACGTGTGCTGACGACCCGCATTGCCCACTTGCTCGGGACGCGCCGGGCCCATCCGCAGCGCATTCTGGCGGTGACCTTCACCAACAAGGCGGCAAGAGAAATGAAGGAGCGGATCGGACTACTGACCGGCGGTGTGGTTGAGGGTATGCCCTGGCTCGGGACCTTTCATTCCATCGGCGTCAAAATTCTGCGTCGTCACGCGGAACTCGTGGATCTCAAATCCAATTTCACCATTCTTGATACCGATGACCAGATCCGTCTGCTGAAGCAACTCATCGCGGCTGAGAACATCGATGAAAAACGCTGGCCGGCCCGTCAGCTTGCCAATCTGATCGATGGCTGGAAAAACCGCGGCATCGTTCCCGACAAGGTCCGGGACGGGGAGGCCTTCGTCTACGCCAATGGACGAGGGGGCGACCTCTACCGGGCTTACCAGCAGCGACTGAAAGAACTCAACGCCGCCGACTTTGGCGATCTGTTGCTTGAATGCCTGCGGCTTTTTCAGATGGCGCCGGATGTCCTCAAGGAATATCACGACCGCTTTTCTTACATCATGGTGGACGAGTACCAGGACACCAATGTCGCGCAATATCTGTGGCTGCGGCTGTTGGCCCAGGGATCCGGAAACATTTGCTGCGTCGGCGACGACGACCAGTCCATTTATGGTTGGCGCGGTGCCGAGGTTGACAACATTCTCCGTTTTGAAAATGACTTCCCCGGCGCCAAAGTGATCCGGCTGGAACGCAACTACCGGTCGACAGCGAATATCCTGGCCGCCGCTTCGGGACTCATTGCCCACAATGAAGGCCGCCTCGGCAAGACCCTGCACAGCGAAGGAGAAGAAGGCGAAAAAGTGCGGCTTAAGGGCGTCTGGGATGACGAGGAAGAAGCGCGCATGGTCGGCGAGGAAATCGAGCAGTTGCAGCGGGACAAACATTCCCTCGACGAAATTGCCATCCTGGTGCGCGCAAGTTTCCAGATGCGGGTCTTCGAGGACCGTTTCCTGACATTGGGAATCGATTATCGGGTAATCGGCGGTCCGCGCTTTTACGAGCGTCAGGAAATCAAGGACGCCATCGCCTACTTTGAAGTAACCATGAACGGCGCCAACGATCTCAAGTTCGAGCGCATCATCAATACGCCGAAACGCGGCATCGGTCAGGTCACCGTCAAATTCCTCCACAACCATGCCAAATCACGGGGCATTTCGCTGATGCAAGCGGCCCGGGAAATTGTCGAAACGGAAGAACTGAAACCCCGGGCCCGCGGCCAGGTACGAAACGTGGTCGCCAGCTTTGACCGTTGGCGGGGAATTGTCGACTCGATACCGCATACGGAACTGGCGGAGCAAATTCTGGATGAATCCGGGTATACGGCAATGTGGCAGGCGGACAAATCGGTGCAGGCTCATTCCCGGCTGGAGAACCTGAAGGAACTCGTGCGCTTCATGGGCGACTTTGAAAACATGGCGGGTTTCCTGGAGCACGTTTCCCTGGTTATGGATACCGAGAGCCAGGACGGGGGTGAGAAAGTCAACCTGATGACCCTGCATGCGGCCAAGGGGCTGGAGTTTGAAAGCGTCTTTCTGCCGGGATGGGAAGAAGGGCTGTTCCCGCATCAGCGTCACCTGGACGAAGCGGGGAAGGCCGGGCTGGAAGAAGAACGCCGGCTTGCCTATGTAGGGATTACACGAGCAAAAAAACGGGCGATGATCAGCTTTGCCCAGAACCGTCGCATTCATGCCCTGTGGCAAACGGCAATACCGTCGCGATTCATCGATGAACTGCCGGAAGCGCATATCGAAATCGATGATGAGGCCGAGAGTTACGCCGGGATGGGACCCAGCCGTTTCAATACCTACGAAGACGCGTTTGATGCGGCCTACGACACACCGGGATGGAAGCGGGCGCAAAAAAGCTGGCAGTCCACACCCCACGCCAAGAAAACTCCGAAAACCATCGAAGGAGAACTAGTCGCGTCGAGCACCGGAGCGAAGTCAGGTTTTGAACTTGACGAGCGAATTTTTCATCAAAAATTCGGCTATGGACGAATTTCATTTATTGATGGCAACAAGCTGACAGTCGAGTTTGAGAAGGCCGGTCAGAAAAAGGTGCTGGACACATTTGTTGAGCGGCACTGATTGAGACAGGCACAGGCCATGGACCTTAATCCCGGTAATGGTTCTAGATTAAGTCTGAATCTTGTTGCCGCGCCATAGTCTCAATCAACATTTTATGGTAGCACCAACAGGATATTGCACCGGTATATTGCCGTCGGAAACTGTGGCAGCACCGGTTAAAGATGAGTTCGCATTTGCAGTCATATGAGTTAAATCCCATGAACGAGTCAGTACCCATAGACACTCTCGACAAGTCCGAACCTGTTGCCCCCCGGCATGAGCCTGCGGCCAACGATTCAGCCGACCATGGGACCGCAGATGAAGCGACGCAGATTCAGAAAGAGCGTTTCATCCCGGTCAGCCGCTTTGCGGTCATCGACCGGGTACATCGCCA
>JBPCWG010000027.1:0-4082 GCA_051009705.1 Methyloligellaceae bacterium
ATTCCTTTCGAGGTTCCGGATTTGTAAGAGGCGGTCTCTTTGACCGGTTCCAGCTCATTCAGAATGAGAATGCAATACGGTTTCGAGACAAGCAATACAAACGGCTGAGCCGCGTCGCAGCGACGGACGCTCCCAGATTTCAGGAGATCGCTCTTCTTCGAATACCTGAAAACGTGAAATTTGATCCGACGGAGCCCTGGCGCGTTCAACTGCTGGTAGGACGGGAGATTGGTCCGAGAGACAAAGCCTTTCTAACTTTTGATTTGGATTATCGCTTGCCATCCGATTACTTCCGGGTTGAAGAAACAAAGCCTGCTAATCCCATTAGCAAAGACAACCCGCTGCAAGCTTCGAGCAAATCTGAAAATTCTACATCAATATTGGATACCCCCTTATGGGAACGGCTGTGGAAACAGAAATCAGTCGAAGTCGTCATCCTCATTATTGCCCTTGTGATCTTGACAATCATTTTCTTTTTCCAGGACTGGTTGGCTCAGCGGCCACAATTGACGGACAAAGTACGCCTTGGATTCTTGATTTTTACTCTGTTCGGAATTGGATTTTACGCCAATGCACAGCTGTCACTGGTGAATGTGCTGACATTTTTCAGTTCGCTTCTAAGTGGTTTCAACTGGAATTACTTCTTGCGGGAACCGTTGATCTTCCTGTTGTGGTTCGGTGTTGCGGCTTCGCTCATTTATTGGGGCCGCGGGGCATTTTGCGGATGGCTCTGCCCGTTTGGCGCACTGCAGGAGCTCGTCAACAGAACTGCCAAATATTTCAAAGTCCCCCAATTCGCTATTCCCTGGAGCATTCACGAACGATTGTGGCCACTCAAATATATGATCTTCATGGTCATCTTTGGTATTTCGCTCAATTCACTGGCCTTGGCCGAAACACTGGCAGAAATAGAACCCTTCAAAACCGTTATTATACTGAAGTTTGCGCGCGAGTGGCCCTTCGTGCTTTTCGCAGTTGCCCTTCTCGCAGCCGGCCTGTTCATCGAGAGATTCTACTGCCGCTATCTTTGCCCACTGGGCGCCGCACTGGCCATTCCAGGAAAAATACGCCTGTTCGAATGGCTAAAGCGCTACAAACATTGCGGCTCACCCTGTCAACTCTGCGCAAGCGAATGCATGGTACAGGCCATCCATCCGGAAGGCCAAATCAATCCCAACGAATGCCTTTACTGTTTGCACTGCCAGACGGTTTACCACAATCAACACCGCTGCCCTGTCGTGATTCAGCGGCGGTTAAGGCAGAAAAGTCGGGATTTTTCGGGACCCGCAATCCAAAACCCCACTGCCAAGGCGGGGTCTACTTCATCCGGTCATAACAATAATACTTTGCAAGGAATTCATTATAACAGGAGCAAATCTAATGAAAAAATTGAATAAAACAAATACGACAGATACGGGATTAAACAGGCGTGATGTTGTCACCGGTCCCGCCAAACTTGCCGCTGTTGCTGCCGTCGCCACAACAACGGGAACAATAGGCGGATCCCTGGCAACCTCCGTGCTGATAGCCGAAACAGCGCAGGCACAAGAAGCTGGAAAAGCCCATGTAGGGCCCGGCCAGCTCGATGACTACTATGGTTTCTGGTCGAGCGGACAGTCCGGAGAGATCCGCATAATCGGTGTTCCCTCCATGCGCGAATTGATGAGAATTCCAATCTTCAATCGATGCAGTGCAACAGGTTGGGGACAGACAAACGAAAGCATAAAGATTCTCACCGACGGTATGCTGCCAGAAACGAAGGAGTACCTGGCCGACAAAGGGGGTGTCTGGCACAATGGCGATGCGCACCATCCCCACATGTCATTCACCGATGGGACCTATGACGGTCGCTATCTGTTTATCAACGACAAGGCCAATACGCGGGTCGCTCGTGTTCGCTGCGATGTGATGAAATGTGATAAAATATTGGAAGTTCCCAACGCTGCGGATATTCATGGATTGAGACCGCAAAAATTTCCTCGAACAGGTTATGTTTTTGCAAACGGTGAACACCGCATCCCTATTCCCAATGACGGAAAGATTCTCGACGATCCGAAAAAATACATGTCAATCTTTTCGGCCATCGATGGAGACACGATGAAGGTTTCCTGGCAGGTCATCGTCGATGGCAATCTGGATAATTGTGATGCCGATTACCAGGGCCTTTATGCCTTCTCCACATGCTACAACAGTGAGGAAGGTGTGACTTTGGAAGAAATGACTTCCAACGAACAGGACTGGGCTGTCGTATTTGACATCAAGCGTATCGAGGCCGCGGTCAAGGCAGGTGATTTCAAGGAAATCAGCGGCGTGCCTGTGCTCAACGGGCGCAAAGGTTCGAAGTTCACCCGCTACATCCCGATTTCAAACAGTCCACATGGTTGCAACACTGCGCCTGACGGCAAATATGTTGTGATAAACGGCAAGCTGTCGCCTACCGTGTCCGTCATTGATGTGAGAAAATTACCGGATGTCTTTAATGACAAGATAAAACCCCGCGACTGTATCGTTGCCGAGCCTGAATTGGGCCTCGGTCCGCTACACACAGCCTTCGATGGAAAAGGCAATGCCTACACCACGCTGTTCCTGGACAGTCAGGTTGCAAAATGGAATATGGAAAAGGCCATTGAGGCCTTCCAAGGCAAGAAGGTCAATCCAATATTGGGCAAAGTCGATGTTCAATATCAACCGGGTCACAATCACACATCGATGGGAGAAACCAAAGAGGCCGATGGAAACTGGCTGGTCTCTCTGAACAAATTCTCCAAGGACAGGTTTATCAATGTCGGTCCTCTGAAACCCGAGAACGAGCAGTTGATTGACATCACAGGCGACAATTTCAAAGTCGTCCACGACGGACCCACCTTCGCCGAACCCCACGATTGCATTATCGTTCGCGCTGATGTCGTCAATCCCAAGCAGGTTTGGGACAAGGATGATCCTTACTGGGATGAAGCGAGACAACAGGCCAAGAAAGATGGTGTCGACCTGTTTGAAGCCGAACATGTCATCCGGGACGGCAATAAAGTGCGGGTCTACATGCATTCGATAGCACCGAACTTCAGCCTGGAGAAATTCACGGTCAAACAAGGTGACGAGGTTACAATCATCATCACCAATGCAGATGATGTGGATGATCTGACCCACGGCTTCACACTAGCCAATTATGGAGTCGCATTCGAGATTGGACCACAGGCTACGTCTTCGGCAACCTTTAAGGCGGATCGCCCGGGCGTGCACTGGTTCTATTGTCAGTGGTTCTGCCATGCCTTGCATATGGAAATGCGGGGCCGCATGCTCGTGGAACCAAGGTCAGCCTAATGTTAGCGACGCGCTCACACTATCGTCTGCTTTTACTGCACTGGTGCCTGATAATTTTCGGCACCGCCGTCGCAATACAGACACCTTTGAGCGCGTCGCCATCGAATATCGAGGGGACGGACGGTTTGCGGTTACAGGAAATCATCGACCGTGCCGTCCCCTACGAGAAATTGTTTGTGGAACCGGGTCGTTATCGGGGCCCGGTCCTTATCAATAAACCTCTCACACTGGAATCCACCGGCGCTGCGATCATCGATGGAGGCGGACAGGGACGCGTCGTAACCATCGATGCACCGAATGTAACTATTCGCGGGTTCATCATTCAAAATTCAGGACGGCGTCTGGATATTGAAGACTCCGGGGTTTTTGTCACTCCCGAAGGGCATAATGCCACGGTTGAAAACAACAGGATTCTAAATAATTTAATCGGGGTCTATTTGAAAGGCCCAACCGACGCCAAAGTCATCGCGAATAGAATTGAAGGAGACCGGACGCTTCGGGTCAACGAACGCGGCAATGGTGTGCAGCTCTGGCGCACTCCGGGCTCAATCGTTTCAGGTAATAATATCAGCTGGGGACGTGACGGTATTTTCGTCACAACCAGTAAGAAAAATAAATTTTCCGACAATCACATCCATAATGTTCGTTTCGCGGTTCATTACATGTACACCAACGAAAGCGAAGTCAGTGATAATTTGTCTGAGAACAATCATCTCGGCTATGCCATTATGTATGCGAGAAAGATCCGAATTGTTGGCAAT
>JBPCWG010000028.1:0-2527 GCA_051009705.1 Methyloligellaceae bacterium
CGGACAGGGTGGATGTTCAGACTGTTGAGGGGCTCCGGGACGATGTCCATATGCAGGTTCTGCAAAAAGCGTTTCAGGAAAATGGCGGTGTTCAGTGCGGCATCTGCACGCCAGGAATGGCTGTTTCGGCAGTCGCTCTGCTCAGGCAGAATGCCGAACCGACTAGAGCGGACGTAGAGGATGCCTTGTCCGGCGTACTCTGCCGGTGTACCGGATACCGAAAAATTGCCGATGCAGTGCTGGCTGCTGCTAACACCGAAACGGTTCAAAACCAATTGCCAAAAGATTCGGAAACAGAAGGTCTGGCGATCGTCGGGCAACCCGTGGCACGGGTCGATGGCGTGCAGAAATTCCGTGGACAACAGCTTTTCGGCGATGATGGTGTACCGTCGGATGCCCTGGTTGTGAAAGTCATCAGATCCCCCCATCATCACACCCGCTTCACATTCGGCGATATCGAGGAATTCGTGAACAACAATTCGGGAATCGTGCGCGTGTTCACGGCGGCAGATATTCCCGGAGATAATATCTTTGGAGTGATCCCACCATTTTCCGATCAGCCGGTCTTTGCAGAAGATTTCTGCCGGTTCAAAGGTGAAGCCGTTGCCATGGTCGTCGGCGATCCCGCTTTTATGTCAGGGTTTGACAGGGAAGAATTTCCAGTCTCCTGGGAGGAGTTGCCAGCCAACCTCTGTTCGGAACAGGCACTTCGGCCCGAGAGTAAGCCTCTGCATAGTCAGAGAAAAAACAACATTCTCACCGAGGGGAAAGTTAAACGCGCCGTGCCCGATACGGGGCCGAAAGGAGAGCTCTGTCGCGTTTCCGATCAGTTCGAAACCTCCTATGTTGAACACGCTCCCATCGAGCCGGAAGCCGGATGGGCGCGTATGCATGACGGCTGCTTGGAGATCTATGCTTCGACCCAGGCGCCACATATGGATCACGAGGAGATCGCCAAGATTCTGAATCTGCGGTTTGACGATATACGGGTCATTCCGACGGCTGTCGGCGGTGGTTTTGGCACCAAGCTCGACCTCTCCGTCCAGCCTTATCTGGCACTGGCGGCCTATGTCCTGATTCGACCCGTGCGTCTGGCCTACAGCCGTCCGGAATCGATGATGGCGACAACGAAAAGACACCCCGCTCGTATGGACGCCTCACTGTCTGCCGATCAGACGGGGCAATTTCAAGCTTTGAAATTCAAAGGCCTTTTTGATACCGGTGCTTATGCCTCATGGGGCCCGACGGTTGCAAACCGGGTGCCTGTACATGCGAGTGGTCCTTATTTTGTTCCCGATTACGACGCCACGGCACAGGCGGTGCACACAAACGGACCCGTATCCGGCGCATTTCGCGGCTTCGGTGTGCCGCAATCGGCGATTGCCGTTGAATCCCTGATTGATTGCTTGGCTGACCAGCTTGATATGGATCGCCTGGCAATACGGCTCTTGAATGCCCTGAGAAACGGCCAGCCGACGGGAACAGGCCAGGTCTTCGAAACCGGTGTCGGCATAGAAGCCTGCCTGCAGGCGCTGGAGCCGCACTGGAAGCAAGCCAATGATCGGATGCAAGAATTTAATGCCAGTCCGCCAGCGGGATCCAACGGAAGGAAACGTTACGGTATCGGTATCGCCAGCTGCTGGTATGGTTGCGGCAACACGGCTCTGCCCAATCCGTCAACGATTCGGGCCGGGATCAGCAAGATCGGTAGAATCACACTTTTCCAGGGAGCAATGGATATCGGCCAGGGCGCAAATACGGTCATTGCCCAGATATTCGCAGAAACCCTCGGCCTGCCTTTGGACACGATAAATATAGAATGCGGAGACACGCAGATTACACCCGATGCCGGCAAAACATCCGCGTCCCGACAGACGTTCATTTCCGGCAAAGCTGCCTATTTGTGCGGAACCGCCCTCCGGCAACAATTACTGCGTCATGCCAACGTCTCTGATGATGCCCGTTTGCATCTTTCCGATGGCGAACTCAGGATTGAAGATGCAGGCGCCAGCCGTCTCATTGATCTCACCAGTTTGTCAGAGACTGAAGATGGCTTCGTTTTCCACGAACAGCAGACCTATGATGCGCCGACAAAGGATCTCGACGAAAACGGGCAGGGGGAACCCTATGCCCAGTTCGGTTATGGTGCGCAACTGGTGGAACTGTGCGTGGACACGGGCCTCGGGCAGGTCGAACTCGTCAGGATAACCGCCGCCCATGACGTCGGCCGGGCCATAAATCCAATGCTCGTGGAAGGGCAGATTGAGGGCGGCATCGCGCAGGGCATTGGTCTGGCTCTCATGGAAGAGTATTTACCAGGTGTGAATGAAAATCTTCACGACTATCTCATTCCCACAATCGGCGACGTTCCTGAGATTAACAGTCTGATTGTGGAGGTTCCGGACGCCCATGGTCCCTATGGCGCTAAAGGATTGGGAGAGCATGTGCTGATACCGACTGCTCCTGCCATTTTGAATGCAATACGCCACGCTACCGGCGCAGAAATCCGCAAAGTTCCGGCAACACC
>JBPCWG010000029.1:0-8871 GCA_051009705.1 Methyloligellaceae bacterium
TAGAAGCCTTTGGCGGGGATCTGGTCTGGTTTGGTATCGTCACGGTTATAGGTGCGGAAATCGGACTGCTTACACCACCCCTGGGTATATCCTGCTTCGTCATCAAAAGTACGATCAACGATCCGCGTGTAACCTTGTTCGATGTTTTTGCGGGTGCTTTCCCGTTCGCGGTAATTATGCTGTTTGTTCTGATCGCAGTAATCGCGTTCCCCTCGTTGAGCCTTGTGCTGCTCTAATTAAATAAAGCAGGTCAACAACGCATTTCGCACACCTCGATGCGTGCCGCCAATCGTTCAATCTCGGACGGGCAATCGCCGGGGTCAGGATTTAGTCGCTCAGTGATTTCTTCTGGCCGGGCCGATGGTCGCGATTCATGACGGCCAATGTGGAGCGCAACAGGGACCCGGTATTCTTGTAGTGATCCAGAAGCCGTTTGACTGCCAGGTCGGCATTCCGGTCCACAGTGGCATTCAAAATACCTTCATGTTCTTCGGTCACATTACGACTTGGGTAAGCCACGGTTTCCGTCATATTGCGATAACGAATGTTCTTATCGTAGAGCTCGTCGCAATAGCCAAGAAGAATGCTGGAGCCACAAGCGGCAATCAAAGCCATGTGAAATTCTTTGTGCCGCTTTTCCCATTCCATGTTGGTTGCAAACTTGTCGTCGCCAGTTGCGCGAGGCAGCCGGTTTAGCCGATAGAAGGACAGAACGAGATCTTCCTCCCACTTGGCTTCCCCAAGGGCTATGGATTCGCGCAGGGCCCGTTCTTCCAGCCAGCAACGGGCTTTGAGAAGATCGTCGAATTCTTCCTGGCTAATTGAGGCAACACGAAACCCTCGCTGGTCGATTCTATCGACCAGCCCGTCGGATGTCAGGCGGCTGAGAGCTTCGCGAATCGGACTGGCACCGGTTCCCACATTTTTCCGCAATTCCTCGATTTTGAGTTTTTTGCCAGGTAACAGCTCTCCCTTGAGAATTGCTGCCCTGAGCTGGCAATAGGCCTTATGGGTCAAGGTGCCCTGTACTGGAATTGGTTCAAATTCTGGTTCTTTTGTATCTGTCATAGGTCTCCAAGTTTTTGCTGGAGCGTGTGTGGGAACTCGTGTCCTGTTTCGGTAGGGTCAGCGGAAATCTCTGACCTTGTCCAGTCTTTTAACAAGACGAATTCAATTCGGTGTTCCATATTTCGCCGGCGAAAATTTCGTATAGTCAAATAATTACTAACGAAACAAAAAACGATGTAAACGGATTTTATTGAAAAATATCGATTTACTCAACGGTTTGGGGCGAAATCAGCAAAAATTGAAGTGTTCACTCCAAAATTATGCCAGATATACGGCGTCGAATTAGTCATATCTGAAATTTCATCGGATTGTCTGGTGAATTGTATTTATTAGTACAAATACAATCGATAATTCTTGGAAATCAATTTAAAAATCGATAAAGTAAGTATCGGTGAATTGGGATGTTGGCCAGTGGATCAAAGGCTCGCGGGCTCACAACCTACATTTCATTAGTCGATTGAAAAATAAAAAGAAAATCAAGGGATTCGAAATAAGACAACCGATTGATTCAGATTTTCAGAACTGAAGTAAATGGGAGGATATCAATGCCAGTTATCAAAAATATTCGAAAGAGCGTGATCGCGCTGTTGGGCATGACGATGTTTGTGGTTAGTTCCATACCTGTCGCATCACCGGCCAAAGCCGAGGTCGAATTGCTTTTCAACATTTTCGTACCGCCGAAGCACCCTTTTAACACGGGAATGTTCATTCCCTGGTCCAAAGACGTCATGCGTGTCACCGAGGGGCGGGTAAAGGTCAAATTCACCACGGCAACTCTGGCACCACCGCCCAAACAATGGAATATGATCACTAAAGGTATTGCCGACGTCGCCATGCTTGCCAACACGTTCGAGCGTAATCGCCTTACACTTCCACCTGTCGCCCAGTTGCCGTTTGCCGGAACATTGGCGGAGAGCCGCGGTATTGCCCTATGGCGCACCTATGACAAATATTTGTCGAAAGCCAACGAATATAAGGGCATCAAGCTCCTGGGCTTATGGACAACCAGCGGTAACCAGATTTTTCACGGCAACAAACCCATACGTGCAGTCAGTGATCTGACCAAGGAAAAGATGTGGGGACTCGCCGGCGTCAACAACAAATATCTGACATCCCTCGGTGCTGTTGTTGTTTCAGTCCCTGGTGTCAAAATGTTCAACGTGGTCTCCAAGGGTATCGTTAATGGCAAAGTGACCTCGCCCTACACCATGAACGCATTCAAAACCATGCCCTACATAAAATATGTTACAGAAGTCCCGGGGGGTGTTGGTTCGGTAACATTTTCGCTGCTGTTGAATGAAAAGAAATGGGGCAAAATTTCAAAAAAAGATCAGGAACTGATCATGAGTGTTTCTGGCGAAACGATTGCCCGCAACGCCGGCAAAAAGGTTGATGCCCTTGATAAAGGAGCGCTTAAAGCGGCCAAGGAAAAAGGCATTTCCATTGAACCTGCGAGCCAGGCCTTTATCGATGAGCTGAAAAGTAAACTCAGCTATGCGTCAGAAGACTGGATCAAAGCCGCTGACAAAAAAGGAGTTGACGGCAAAGCAGCCCTCAAATTCTACATGGACCAGATTGCCTCGATGGAGTGAGCAGACCGTCCATGTCTGAGACAGATGAACAGCCGGGCACCGATCAACACGGTGCCCAGCAACCGTCCTGGGTTTTCACGCCCCTGAAAATCGTCGCTGCAACCGCCATGTTCCTGATGTCGGCGCTGACATTCGTCGATGTTCTGGGACGCTATCTGTTTGCCAGCCCCATTCGCGGCAGCTTCGAAATAATCGGACTTTTGCTGGGGGTCATCGCCTTCACAGGTCTTCCGCTGGTTTCGGTAAACCAGACACACATTACCGTCGATCTTTTCGATAGCTTTATCCGCGGCAGAATTCGCCGGGTGCTCGCATACGTAATGGCTTTGGGAACCGCCCTCATGATGGCGTTTATCAGCTATCGATTGATGGTGGCTGGAATCGATGAGGCCGCCAATAATTTCGTTACCGAAAATCTGGGTATTTCCAGGGCGCCACTGATCTACGGGATGTCGGCGCTGTCGCTTTTGACATGCGTGTTGCTGCTGCGGGTTTGCTGGCGGCGGCAAGTCAAGGATACCGGGGATCATTGAACAAGTCTTTGCAGGAGCCAAGAGTCTAGTATGGGCAGACCACTCCAAAATATAATGATGGTTTTTGTTAAATGATCGTATCATTGATCGGTTTCGGAATTCTGTTTGTGATTGCCTTCCTCGGTTTTCCCCTGGGGTTGACCATGTTGCTTGTGGGCGGTGCCGGGTTTGCGATCCTGCGGGGCACCGAACCGGCGCTGGAAATGGTGAGCCAGCAAATTCTTGACGTTACCCTGAACACGAATTTTGCCGTGCTGCCTATGTTTCTGTTAATGGGTGCGTTTGTTCACCGGGCCGCACTGGCGGATGATATGTACGAAGCGGCGGACGCCTGGATCGGTCACTTTCGTGGTGGCCTCGCCATGTCGACGATCGCCGCATGTGGAGGTTTTGCCGCAGTTTCGGGCAGTTCCCTGGCGACGGCCGCGACTATGGCCAAGGTCGCCGTACCATCCATGCGCAGGTTTAACTATGCCGACAGCCTGGCCGCGGGAACGGTTGCAGCCGGTGGTACAATGGGGATCTTAATCCCACCCAGTGCGGCGCTGATTATCTATGGAATCCTAACCGAGGAAGACATCGCCGCCCTGTTCGTTGCGGGTATTATACCCGGGATAATCACGGTTGTTTCCTACATTGCGGTCATCAAGCTGGTGACTTACATCTGGCCAGAAATGGGCCCGCGTGGGGAGCGGTCAGGCTGGAAGCGGCGATTTATGACCCTTGGTAAAATCTGGGGTGTCGCCCTGTTGTTCCTGCTGATCATGGGCGGAATTTCATTCGGCGTATTCACTCCCAACGAGGCTGGAGGCATTGGAGCGATCGGAGCTCTGATTTTCGCCATTCTGCGCGGCCGGATGAATCTGAGAATCTTTTTCGATTCACTGCTTGAAGCTGTCAATACAACGGCCATGGTGCTGGTTATCGTTATTGGCGCCCTGGTACTCAACAATTTCGTCACCATGTCCGGCCTGCCTGCAGAAATGGTCAACTGGGTCGAAACTCTCGAACTTTCACCGATGATCGTGATGCTGATCATCCTCGCCTTCTACGTGGTGCTGGGTACGGTAATCGAAGGATTGGCGATGATCTTTCTGACGGTGCCGATCTTTGTACCATTGGTTGAAGGTCTCGGTTTTGATCTAATCTGGTTCGGAATTGTAATGGTCATGGTCGTCGAGATCAGCCTGATTACACCTCCCATCGGGCTCAATGTATTCGTTCTGAAGTCCATGCTGCCGGAAGTGCCGCTAAAGAGTATATTCAAAGGTATTGCACCATTCTTCGCAGCGGACCTGATCCGGCTTGCATTGATCGTATTCATACCGGCCCTGGCATTGTGGTTGCCCGCTGTCGTTTATGGCCGTTTCTGAACAAGTACCTGACTAATTCACTCTGCCGAATTCCGACCCGTTATCCGGCAGACCCACCGGTGTTACGCGGTTGGACGCGGGCCCCGGTGAAGCAAATTCACGCGTTTAGTATGATCATTACAGTGGCATTCTCAACGCAACGACGGCCGGAATGTTAACCCCCTGTTAATCCTGGTACCCGAATTGCCCTGAATTGGAAGAGCAGAAAATCGCATTTTATTGAATTAGTTCAATTTTAACCGAGTTTCCCGGATGGCGTAATCGTTTTTGAAAGGTTTTGTGGTTCTTTGAAATCTTGAATAAACCGGTGCAAGAGAGTAACAAGATGCCACGGAACGTAGGATTTGACAGCTTTCCAGCAACCTCGGGACCTTCCCAGACGAAAACAGATGTGGCGGATCCACTGGCACCCCCGTCTGAATGGACACGCCGGAGACGGGCTCCGAAGTCAGCGCTTGGCAATCTCAGTTTCGGGCTCCTTGCCCTGGGTTTTGTCTGCGCCACCCTGGTATTACTGAGCTTCGCTACAGGTACAATTGTTCTCAATGACATGCTGGTCATTGCCGCCTCGGTCGCTGTCACTTTGGTCATTTCGACCCTTTGCCTGACAACAATGCAAGATCACAGAAATCCGGTTCAATACACTGCAGATGAATTGCCTGAACAAACGGACGGGAAATCTCACCCGGGCCCGTCGGTCAAAGACATGACTAAAATGGCAGGACATCTGGAGACGAGTATCGAATCCCTCAAGGATGTTTACTGGGAGCTCAGAGACAACGAAGCCCGCTATCGCGAACTTCTCGACAATCAGCAGGATATAATTCTCAGAAGGGATTCCGAAGGGCGGTTGACGTTCGTCAATGATGCGTTTTGCCGGACATTCTCAATCAGAAGGAACGATATTCTAGGTGAATTCTTTCGTCCCCAGATCCTGGAAGGTGAAAATGAACAGGAGAAAACATCGCTCACCGGAAATAATCGTAGAAGTTTTATGCAGCGGGTGCAAACATCCCGTGGCGCGCGATGGATAGAATGGGAAGAGTTTGTAATTCTAGACGAACTAAACGCGCTGCGCGAAACCCAGACTGTCGGCCGGGATGTCACCGAACAGCGTGAGGCCAGAGACGCACTGCAGGATGCAAGGGCCCGCGCCGAAGAAGCCAGCCAGGCAAAGTCTCGTTTTCTGGCTTCAATGAGCCACGAGATCCGAACACCCATGAACGGTATTCTCGGCATGACCGGCCTGTTGCTGGACACTCCGCTTTCAGGTGAACAGAAATCCTATGCTCGGGCAATTTCACAATCTGCAAAGGTTCTCCTTTCACTGATCGATGAAATTCTCGATTTTTCAAAAATCGAAGCCGGTAAGCTGGAACTGATAGAGGCGCCCTTTGATCTCAGGGATATGGTTCGATCGGTAACCGAACTGCTGAGCCCCCGCGCCCATGACAAGCAAATTGAAATCGGCTGGTTTGTTGATGAAAACCTGCCGGGAACAGTCATTGGAGATGAAGTCCGGATTCGACAAATTCTACTGAACCTTGTGAGTAATGCCATAAAATTCACGGATGAAGGTGGTGTTGCGATCGAGGTCGGCTTTGAAACCATTCTCTCCGAAAAAATTCATGGCGAAGATGAGCAGGACCAGGAAAACATAGAAGCCCGCATTCTGGTGCGCGATACGGGAATTGGGCTTTCCCCGACCGATTGTGACCTGATATTCAAGGCGTTCGAGCAGGCAGACGGAACACCTGCGAGGCGCTATGGGGGGACAGGGTTGGGGCTTACAATTTGCAAGAAGCTCGCTCAGGAAATGGGCGGAGATATTCAGGTTGAGAGTGAACTTAAAATCGGTTCCACATTTACCGTCACATTGCCGTTCACTTATCAGCATGATGATTTAAATGGCGATCCCGATCTGCTGGCACGGAAACCTTCGCGGGTGCTGGTTATATCGGAGTTCGATATTGAGTCTAAACTGATCTGCAAGACGCTGATTTCGTCGGGCAGGGATGCGGACTGGGCTTTGCCCGAGCTTGCCGTCACGCAAATTCGAAAAGCTGCGGAGGAGGGAAATCCCTATGAAGCCATTGTCACCGATCCCACCAGCCGACCGGCACAGGCGAGGCTCATGCTCGGTGAAGCCCGTGCGCAAAACCGACCGGTCCGCGCATTGTTCCTGATCGATGCCGCTGATCGAAGCAGTGTCAATGAAATGAAAGAAAATGGATTTGACGCCTATCTGGTTCGCCCCGTCCGTTCCGACTCCCTGTTCAAGAGGCTTACCGGAACCGATGAGGGAGAATCCCCCGATCAATCTCATATTTTTACGGACCAATCAGATCCCGAGATCGGCGAAGACAGAAATTTCATTAACGGTCCGGCAGCGAAACTCGAAGATCAAACGGAAACAAAACTCACTGTACTCCTGGCTGAAGACAACGAGATCAACGCCAGACTTGCCATCACTATGCTGAAAAAAGAGCGGTGTGATGTATTGCACGCGGAAAACGGTCAGGAGGTTATCGAATTGATGAGGTCGTCGGCGATCGGTGCGCTTCCCAGAATTGATATGATTTTGATGGATATGCATATGCCCGAAGTCGACGGACTGGAAGCGACAAAAATTTTACGCCGTATGCCCAGACTCCAAAACGGTGTGAATCCGGCTCAGATACCTATCATTGCGATTACCGCAAACGCTTTTGCGGAAGATCGTAAGCTGTGTCTGGATTCCGGTATGAATGACTATCTGGCAAAACCCTTCGATCACGATCAGCTTTCTGAGATCCTGGCGAAATGGACAAAGGTTTTAGAGCAATAAGTCTTGTTTCAGAATTGCAGGCCTGTTCCCGAGATTTTGCTTTCGAATATATTCAAAAGTTTCAGTCAAACTAAAAAAATCGCAGTTGCGATCAAATATTCCCTTTTTCCACACGAAAACGACCTTAATTCCTGAAATCCATAGAAGTTTTGATATTCCGGGTCAGGTCGTTATGATGGTGTTCGAATCCGTACTTTGTTCCGGAGGCCTGATCCATCTTTGATGTGTTTCATATGACAATGAACGAGACTTCTTAGATTAGGGGATAAACAATGCTGGATTTACCGTTTCGAGTCGTGAATAAGCTTAAGACCAACAAGTGGCGGACGACCGAAGCAGCTGACAATGCGACCTACCTCAAGGTGGTCAACCAGAGAAATATCCGTTCATTCCTTTCAGAAGCAAGTGAACCCAAACTGTACGGACAGCTTGGTGAATTAGAAGTTCGGCTGGCGATATCCAAATCAGATGTGAAGCGAAGCCAAAGGCTCCGGTATCGGATCTTTTATGAGGAAATGAACGCAGTCCCCTCTAAGTCGGCGATGCTCAGCCGCAGGGATGTCGATGCGTACGATCCTATCTGTGACCACCTTCTTGTGGTCGACACAAGTGCTGGACCGGCAAAGTCTGCCAGAAAGTGGAGAGGCAAGCCGCGAGTCGTCGGAACCTATCGGTTGTTGCGGCAGGACGTAGCCCAACATTACGGTGGTTTTTATACCCAGGGAGAATATGACATCAATGCCCTGATTGCAGCCAAAGGTCCGGATTACAAGTTCGTGGAACTCGGGCGTTCCTGCGTGCTCCAACCTTATCGCAATAGGAGAACACTTGAACTGTTGTGGCATGGTATATGGAGTTACGTTCGCGAGCATGAGTCCCATGTCATGATTGGATGTGCCAGTTTTCCGGGAACGGATCCAACGACACATGCGACTGCCCTGAGCTTTCTGCATCATTTCGCATCGGCACCGGAAGAGTGGCGGGTGAAGGCTCATGACCGTTTGCATGTCGACATGAACATGATCCCGAAATCAGATATCAATCATCGGGAAGCCCTCAAGGCGCTTCCACCGCTGATAAAAGGATATTTGAGGCTGGGAGCTTATATCGGCGAAGGAGCGGTTATCGACCATCAGTTCGGTACGACGGATGTCCTCATCACATTACCGGTAGAGGCAATCAATACCCGATATTTTTCGCACTTTGGTGCACCCAATGAGTCTGCCAGCCTAAGTCCTGGCCGTTCCAAGCTTATGTAATTGGAAATGATATATTTTTTCGAATATTGTTTGGCGTCGATGGCCGGCAATTCTCGCCGCGCAGCGAGCGACGGGATAGATTTCCGATTGGCAGATTAAGTCTTGCTTCCACCGAAGTTTCTTGCTTCAACTCAACTAATATTGGTTACAAACCGGTCCGACGTTTATCGTGCGGTTTCAATTAAGGACCGGGCTATTGGTCAGATCAGCCATTCATAT
>JBPCWG010000030.1:0-9691 GCA_051009705.1 Methyloligellaceae bacterium
GCATGACGGCCTATTGATGTCACTGATCTGATTTAGGTCTATTTATCCGGAACCGGCCATTTGTACAGGAAGGTCAGGTAAGTGAGTGTCAGGTAGACGACCACCGAAACGAACCAGCCAAAGATAAGGCCGAGTTCATAGCCCTGAAAGCCGGCGATCTGAAACTGCATATTGCCAAAGAGTTGTTGCATGGGCAGAGGCAGAGTGAGTTCAATCAGATCGCGGATGCCCGATGTGTGAGTTTCAAGGCCCCTCCAAGATTCCATGATGCCGGTGACACGGCGTTCGATCCCGGCCATGGATTGACCGAGAAAGGCAAGTGCAACGGACAGCACGCCAAAACTCAGCAGGCGGAGCAGAAATGGAGATTTGTGAAGAAAGAAATAAAGCCCTGCGACATAGGCTGACACGATTGTGAAAAACAGGGCGAATGTCGATGTGACGGTTTCCGTCGCGAGAAAACTCAATTGTAAAAGCTCTGCTTCGGTCATGATCCGGCCCCTGCTGATTGCGTTCTTCTAGATATGCAATTTATGTCTGCAATTTATCTCTCCCACCTGATCGTGGCGTTTATATTCCGTGTTCTAGATGAAAGCAATTGATCTCGGATTTTTTCGACTTAAGCTGTTGTATTTCAAAGCATTATTTTGGCAGTTGCCTGACGGGGCCGAGCCTCAAGTTAGTTATATTGCGTGTTAAGGATACAACAAATTTGTCCTGTTGCTGCCTTAATCGGTCTTTAAAGCTGAAAGGGTCGGATTTGAGGGGCCACCAACTCCGAATAAGAGACAATTGAAAGCAAGAGAATTGCTCGATGAGCCGGATAAGGGTGTTGGTTCAAACGTTCCTAGATAGGTTAATGGGATTGGTTCGCAAGAGCCAAGCTGCAATCCCGTCTCCGCGGCTTCCTGAGACACTGCTGAACAAGGAACAACCGCGACGAAGAAACCAGCATAAGCCGCAGCGCAGGCGCATCGCTGGTCAAAGTTCCCGGCTTGCGGACCGCCTCAGACAGGTGGAGCCAGAAAGCCCCATCGAAAACGTCTACGGCGAGCCACAAGAGAATCCGTGGGTTGGGGAAATGCCCGATCAGGAAATTTTGACTCATGATGAACCTGTTGGGTTTTCCGATGATCCCAATTATCAGCGTGAGGACATTTATCCCCAGTCAATTCGACCTGTGGAGAATCGAGAATATTCCGACAATTTGACCACCGAACCGGCAAGTGACCAAAAGTCCGCGGCTTCTGTAAAAAAGGTAAGAACCCCGTCACCGAAAAAACAAAGGTCCTGGAAATACAGGACAGCCCGTTTTGTTTTTTACTGGGGGGCTGTGGTTTCAGTCTGGTGCGGCGTGTTGCTGGCCAGCGTGGTGACTATTTATGCCTTGATTGCCGAAGATCCGTTGAAAGCGGGATTTAGCAAACATCCGGCTAAACTTTCCATAGTCGCGGAGAACGGCAAGGTTATCGCCGAAAAAGGATTGCGCCGGGATCATATAACGATCGACCGTCTGCCGTCACATCTCATCCAGGCCGTGCTGGCGACGGAAGACAGACGGTTTTACTATCATTTTGGTTTTGACCCCATCGGCATTACCCGGGCGGTCATTGAAAATCGACGCGCCGGGCGAATTGTGCAAGGAGGCAGCACGATTACGCAGCAATTGGCGAAAGTCCTCTTCCTGGAACCGAAAAAAACTTATTGGCGCAAGATCGAAGAGATCCTCCTGGCCCTGTCCATTGAGTGGCGGTTCACCAAGGATGAAATTCTCGAGCTTTACCTCAATCGAATTTATTTCGGCGCTGGTAATTACGGGGTAGAAGCCGCGGCCCAGCATTATTTCGGCAAGTCGGTTTCGGACATCGAACTTTTTGAGGCGGCCATTCTCGCTGGCCTCATCAAATCACCATCCTACTATGCGCCCACGCGCAATCTGGAGAGAGCGCTCAAACGCGGCAAGCTGGTTCTGGCCAATATGTACGATTATGGGGCCATCTCCGAGCAGGTTTATGTAGCCACTCTTTTCGATCCGCCTGAACTTCGATCATTCCTGCCCACGCAAAGCTATGGCTACATCATAGACTGGGTCGCTAACCTGGTATCCGCCTACGGACATAGTTCCGACAAGGATCTCATTGTTGAGACCACAATCGACTATGACCTTCAGGGGGGAGCTCAGCAGATCGTGTCCCGCAACATGGAGGAGCACGGCGAGAATTTCTCGGCTGGACAAGGTGCGGCCGTAGTTCTCGATCGGTTCGGAGCCGTTAAAGCCCTTGTTGGAGGAAAAAACTACGCGCGCAATCAGTTCAACCGGGCGGTTCAGTCACGGCGACAGCCAGGGTCAACGTTTAAGCCATTTGTATTTCTGGCGGCGCTGGAAAGAGGTCTGACACCGGAGAGCCTCGTTTATGACGGTCCCATTCAGATTGGGGACTGGGCTCCGAAGAATTATAACAACCGCTATTACGGTGATGTCACGTTACGCCGGGCACTTGCCAAATCCCTAAATACGGTTGCCGTTCGGCTGGCCCAATGGGTCGGGTCCGATCAGGTTGTCCGTGCCGCTCATCGGCTGGGTGTGAATTCCAAACTGAAAAGCCATCCTTCCATAGCCCTTGGTACCTCGGAAGTCTCTCTTCTGGAGTTGACCAATGCCTATGTTCCATTCGCCAATGGCGGCATTGGTGTGCAGTCTCATGTGATAAAATCAATTAAAAGCTCGGATGGCCATGTTCTGTTTCGCCGGAAATCCACATCGTTCGGACGTGTGATCCCGCAGCATCTGGTTTCAGCGATGAATGATATGCTGAGTGCAACGATCATTGCCGGGACCGGAAAACAGGCCTCTATTGATCCGCATCCTATTGCTGGAAAAACTGGAACGGGGCAGAGTTATCGCGATGCCTGGTTTGTCGGGTATTCGGCCCACTATGTCACAGGTGTCTGGATTGGGAATGATGATTTCACACCAATGAAGCGAGTGACTGGTGGATCACTTCCGACCTTCATCTGGCGAGACCTCATGCAGTCAGCTCATAACGGTAAGCAACCGGCAGCCCTGCCTGGTCACAATTGGCGCCTTGCTGGTAATTGGGCACCACGCCGAAAACAATCGTTCTGGGAAAGTATCTTTAATCCCGCGCCGGCGAGAGACAGGATTTTGGGCGGTAACAGCCGGTCCTCCTACGGACGTCCGACTTCCCGAAGTGAAGAGATTGAGCGCTGGCGGGATCAAGTTCTAAACAGTTCCGACTGACAGTCTTGGAACCAGTTGCTCCGGACCCAATTGGGTTATTGCAGATATTCCATCTAACTTTTTACGGCCGAAAACAGACTCGGTCCCCCGGGAAGGAAGCGGTGTTCAATATCGCTCAAACCGGCTGCTTGCAGCCAGCTTCTATGCGCGCCAATGGTATGAACCTGCCCCCCTTCGTAAAAGTTAAGGTAAACCAGATTGTGAAGGGCTGCCGATTTTGGGGTAAGTCGGTCATCCTCGATGGCCCAGCCCCAGATGACGAGACGGCCGCCGGGCTGGATAGATTTTGAGGTGTTGCGAATGGCCGTTGCTGCATCCTCTTCGGACTGGACCTGAATGAAATTCCGCATCACCGCCAGGTCGTATTCCTCTTCCGGGGAACCCCGAAGAATGTTGCATGGAAATATTTCGATCCGGTTGGACAATCCAGCTTCATGGATAAACTTGGTTGCAATTTCACATGTATTTGGATGATCGACGAGGGTTCCGGCCAATGCGCTGTTTAATTGAGAAAGTCCAATAAGAAGACCGCCGGACCCGCCTCCGATATCCACTATCCGTTTTACATTTTTGAGATTAACCTGGTTCTGAAACTGGCGCGCGGACGCACTGGCTCCCGGAAGGCTGGCGCTGTAGTAGGCCTTGAGTTCGTCATCGGACATAGTCGCATAGTTGTGTGCCGCCCTGGGTTCTCCGGACATGAGAGTTTCCGCTGTTTTGAAGCCCGAAGGCCAGAGTTCCGCGAACAAGCCACTGAGAAAACCGACATAATGGGCGCTGTCCGAGACGAGATAGGTCTGTGCTTCGTCGGAATTTTTGAACTTCGTTCCGGATTTTTCCAGCAGTCCCGTCGCCACCAGTGCATGCAGTAAAATCGCGAGACGTTCCGGATTGACTTTGAGCTGTGCCGCAAGCTCTCCGGCTTCCAGGCCACCGTTTTTCAGGGGTGTGAAAAGATCGAGTTTCATAGCTCCCAGGAGCGCCAGGGGTTCAAAAATAGAATTTGAAAGCTCGTGGATTAATTTAGGTTTGACAGGCGGGGGTGTTGTCATGTTTGTTTGCTTATCGCTATGCGTTTTGGATCGCGTGCTCAGACAAATCGGTTCTCCAGAACGCCCAATCCTTCTATTTCAACGGCAACGACGTCTCCGGATTTTATCCGTTGCTTTGGATCCTGCCCAAATCCGACTCCGGCCGGGGTTCCGGTGGCGATAATATCCCCGGGTTCGAGGGTCATGATGCCGGTGAGATGGTGCATAATCTCCGCGACTCCGAATATCATCTGTCCCGTATTGGAATCCTGTTTTACGTCACCGTTGACGGTCAGGCGGATGTGCAGATTTTGAACATCCTCAATTTGCTCTCGGGGAACAAACCACGGTCCGGTTGGCTGGAACTTGTCCCAGGCTTTCTGCATCACCCAGTCAATGCCAACGGCGGGCCGGTCTATAATCCAGTCCCGGGCGGAAACATCATTGATGATCGTATATCCGGCAATGGCATCTTCGGCATTTTCGTTATTGCCTGCTATGACCTTTTTACCGACAACGATTCCCAGTTCCGCTTCCCAGTCAATGAATTTGGGGCCTTCCGGAAGAGGTATGGTTTCGCCATGGGCGGCCAGACATCCCCGGGGTCTCAGAAACCCGTATGGAAATTCTGGTCGCGTTGCCATTTTCATCTCATCCAGATGATCCTGGTAATTTGTGCCGATACAGATGAGATTTGTCGGCTGTCCAACAGGTGGACAACAAGTCATAGATTGAAAATCAAGGGATGTACCATCGGAAGAAGGGGATTTCGCGATCGCCGCGAGTCTTTCTTTGTTTTCATCCCAGTTTTGCAGCATGTCCTGCAACGTTAAGGGAATACGGTCTCCAAATGCTGTGCCGGCGATCTGGTCGAGGGCATAAATATCGTCTGCAATACGGATGATCAGCTTTTCGTGACCATCGATTTGAAAAGTGGCCAGGCTATATTCGTTCATTGCAATGACCTTTGATATTTGAAGGCAAGAAATCGGCAAATGTTCTCTGAGGATCAGAGTCCATTGTCGGCGCAGATCAATTCGTAAATCGACGCGACATCTTCATTCTGACGCCCTTCGGAGTTGGCGCGTTGAAAATACTTCTCAGCCGTATGAAGCAGGGGCGTCGGGCAGTTGATCTCATCGGCATACTCAGTGATCGTCTTGAGATCCTTGTGAAGCATTTCATGAGTGCCCAGTGCCGGCAGCCATTTGGCGTCAGCCATCATCGGAGCCCGGGTCTGGAACT
Source organism: Methyloligellaceae bacterium (assembly GCA_051009705.1). Lineage (GTDB taxonomy): Bacteria > Pseudomonadota > Alphaproteobacteria > Rhizobiales > CAYWUX01 > JANQOC01. The sequence continues at coordinate 5,539 of JBPCWG010000030.1, forward strand.
GTAGTGAACTGGCGGCACTTGCCGACAAGGCTTCACTGACCAGGTGCGGGGACAATCCTGCTTTTGCACCAAATGCAAGGGCTTCAGCGGTCGCCAATATGTTGACACTGACAAGGTGGTTGGCAATGAATTTGAGTTTTGAGCCCAGACCAAATTCGCCGATATAATTGGCCTTGTCCGTTACGGCATCGAGGCAGGGACGCACGGATTTATATATCGCCTCCTCGCCACTGACGAAAATGACCGCGGTCTTGCTGGTTATCATCGGCGGTATTCCCGATACCGGGCAGTCGAGCATATCTCCACCGGATTTTCTTACTTCGTCTCGCAGCTGTTCTTTCTCAGCAATTTTGAGCGAACTGAGTTCGATTATTTTCAATCCATGTGTCCCGGAAGACAATACGCCGCCCGGTCCGCTAATGACTTCCGCAACACTTTGACCGTCCGGCAGGCAGGTAAAAATGACGTCGCATTTTTCCGCAATATCGCGCGGGCTTGCGGTTGCCTTACCTCCTGCGGCAATAAAATCACTCATGCCCGAACGGCGAAATCCGTAAACATCATATCCGGCGGCGATCAGATTGACAGAAGCCGGGAGCCCAATTGCGCCAAGGCCGATAAAACCAATAGATTTGCTCATGAGAATTGTGCTTCTTCATCCCAGGTCAAATAGGGTGGACGGTACAAATCAGCCGCAAATTGCAGCTAAATCGCTATTTCAGGGCGTGTTTCTCCGGATCATCGAGGAACTCCCAGGGGAATTCCGGGCCCCATTGGTTGGAAAGTCCTTCTTCAGCCGGGACGACACTGGCTTCGTGATTGTTGTTGATCATGTCACTGTCGGTCCAGTGTTCATGTATCCGGCCCCAGGGATCGCGCCAGTAGTCAAATATCTGACTGCCGAGATAATGTCGGCCTATACCCCAGACATGCTTGTATTTGTTCTGGGATTTCAAATGATCATGACCGGCCTGAACATCATCAAAATCAAAAACTTCAAAGGAGAGGTGATTGAAACCAGGTGTTTCTCCGGCGACACAGAGGAAGACATGATGATCGACAAACTCCTCGTCGGCATCAACATGATTGAATATCGCGAGAAGGTTTTCCTCTTCGCCCTGATAAACTGTGTCCGTGGTGACGAGACCGAAGTGCTTTTGATACCAGGCGTTTGACTCAGCCACGTGCGGTGTTTTAATGACCGCGTGAGCCGACCGTTTGATGTGACTGGGACGCATTGGAACCCGTTGCAGCTTACCCGTGCGATTATAGCGCTCAAAACCATTATTGTAGGTGATTTTTCTGACATCGAGGGTGTCCAGCTGTTTCATACCATGCACGACTTCAATCTGAAGGCCGTTGGGATCTGTCAGGGTCACTCGTTTCATCCCTCCGGGTTCGTCGAGTTCGTGAATTGCAGAAGCACCGTCGGCTTTGGATATGATTTCCAAATCTTCCTCTGTACGGGCATGAAAAGCCAGTCCAATGAAACTGGGCTCGCCGAGTTCTGTCACATGTAAAGTATGATCAGGATCCGTTCCCCGCATGAACAGAGCCTTGTCCGTTCGGTCTGCGCGGACCATGCCGAAAGCCGAAAGAAATTCTTCCATTAAGTCGAGGTCCGGTGCCGAAAGCCGGCCATACGCCAAGTCTGTCACTTTGATCATGTATATCCTCCAGTGTCTTCAGTTCATGCCGAAGAGTTGTGATTTTGTATAGGTTAGTATCAATGCTAGCGTGCTTTTTCGCGATTGACCAGAGTTCGTCGCATCGGTTTTTCGGTCATAATCCTTCGACCGCAAACATCTGAGTATCGGCGACAGCCTGGCGTTGGGGAATGAGTTTCTGATACTCGCTCCAATTGTAATATTCCACGGCTTTCTCGAGGCTTGGATAGCGAAGAAGAAGGCAGCTTTCATACGTCTCGTCACCGAGAACCGGCGTCAATGGACCGACGGCGATCAGAGCAGCATCCCATCCTGGAAGAGTCTTGGAAGCTTCAGCGGAGTAGGCCGCATATTTTTCCTTATCATGTATTCTGAGTTTGACGACCAAGATCCCCGCCTTGTTCCCGGGTTCGAGCCCCTGACTCTTTTCCCCTGTCAGACCGGATATGATGACATCTGCTGCATCTTTGGCCGGAGATTTTATGACATCGTATTCAGGCGAATTGTAACAGGCAACTCCCTGTTCAAGACTGTCGAATTCAACGATGACAATGCGATCCGGACTTTGAGGTCCCTCGAGATGCACCCGCTGGCCGCCGCGAACCCGCATTGTGCCGGTGAAATCAGCCATGACTCCCGGCGCCTGTTTGACATAGACCCCATAGACCTCGGGATCTTTTACATCGGAAAGTGTAACGAAATAACCGGACATGAGGGATACTCCTGTGAATTAAGGTGTCGAAAAAGAGATCAAAAATTTATGACTTCTCATCTTTGGTTGAGTTTTCTGCGATCCAGCGGGCGATATCCGTGTGATCGGGATGGTTGCCCAGCTGTTCCAGCGCCAGTTTCCAGAGTTCCAGGGATTTTTCCCCGAGCCGGGCATCGGCATCGACGTGGTTCGTCAGGTTTATTGCCGCCTGCAGATCCTTGGCCATCAGGTTCATGGCAAATCCGGAGGCGAATTTCTTCGACAGAATCTGCTGTTTGAACTTTGTCTCCGTGCTGTTATTGCGTCCAGTTGACTTGTTCAGAACGTCCACCGCCATCTCGGCATCAATGCCGAATTTTTGTGCCGAAGTGATGACTTCCGATGCAATGAGCAGCCCGGTTGCAGACGCCAGATTGTTCAGCGCTTTCATCGCCTGTCCGCATCCCAGAGGTCCGACATGGAAAATGTTCTGACCCATGGTCTTAAGAAATGGTTCGGCACGTTTGAATGTGGTTTCGTCGCCGCCCGCCATTATCGCCAGTTCCCCGGTCAGCGCCCGTGCGACACCGCCGGATACCGGCGCGTCGATCATGGCTATTTTTTTCGAGGCCAGACTTTGTCCGAGAGAGCGGGTTTCCACGGGGTCGGATGAACTCATATCGATAAACAGTGAGACTGTTTTTTGTTCCAGCTGCCCTTCGATATCCTGCAATACGGATTTTACGACCCTGATATCCGGGAGCATGGTGATGAGGACGGAACAGCCCGCGACAGCTTCTGTAGCAGTCGCCGCCGGTTCAGTTGCAAATTCTGAAGCGTGCGATCTGGTTTTTTCCGGATCCCCATCATGGACCGCGACAGTGTATCCGGCTTTTGCCAGATGACCGGCCATGGGAAACCCCATATTTCCGAGGCCAATGAATGCGATTTTGTCAATTCGAGCGATCATATGAATTAGATCTGATCCAGTTCTTTCAGGACATCTTCTGTGGCCCGAAACGCTTCCATTCCCGCCGGCACGCCACAGTAGATCATAACTTGGATCAGGGTCGATTGAATCTCTTCGACGCTGACACCGTTGTTGATGGCGCCTTTGGTATGGAGCTTGATTTCATGGGTGCGTCCCAGGGCACTCAGCATCGCCAGATTAATGAGGCTGCGGGTCTTGTTGTCCAGAGTATCATCCCCCCAGACCTGACCCCAGCAATACTCGGTGACGAGTTCCTGCATGCGCCGCGAATAATCATGGGCGTTGGCGAGGGAACGTTCCACATGCTCGGCGCCCAGAACTTCTTTGCGTTTTTCCAGACCGACTTTCTGCATTTCCTCTGACATGGAATTCCTTTCCGTATTCGGTGTTTCAGTGCCTAACGCAGGACAAAGGGGTTTGCGACCTTGTCCGACAGAGACATCCAGACGGACTTCGTCTGCAAGAATTCGTAGATCGCTTCCTGGCCGCTTTCCCGACCGAGACCTGAACGCTTGTAGCCTCCAAACGGCGACATGTAACTCACGGCCCGGTATGTGTTCACCCAGACCATGCCGGCCTGCAGTTTTTCGCTCATTTTGAAAGCCCGGGGAATGGACTGGGTCCAGACACCGGCAGCGAGGCCATAGACGATATCGTTGCCAATGGCGACAGCTTCTTCATCGTCCTCGAACGGGATAATAGAAAGAACCGGTCCAAAAACCTCTTCCTGGGCGATACGCATCTGATTGTTGACATTGCCGAAGATGGTCGGCTGCACGAACCAGCCATCCCCGAGTTCAGGGG
>JBPCWG010000031.1:0-5291 GCA_051009705.1 Methyloligellaceae bacterium
GACTGGCTGTAATTGGCTGCAGGTTCCGGCTTAATCTTCTCGGTCTCCAGCCTCTCCAAAAGCTCCTCGACAACGGCCTTGAGGCTTGCTCCTACTTTGCCCGGATATTTGGCAAAATAGGATCGCCCATTCTTATGGAACTGTGCCGCTTTCTGAAACACAGGCAATCGTGGAATGGGTTGATTGAAACAACGATTTTCCGGTTTTGATCGGAGCTGCTGGTGATAATATTCATCCGACTCCGAGCGTTCCTCCTTCATATTAACGAGGACACCAAGATTTTCGGCAAAGCCCAGATCCTTATAAACCGTTTGGAATTGTCTCAGTACGTCCAGGCCGGTGACCCCGAGGTAATCCGGCTTGGTTGGAGAAATGAGGTGCTCACATTCCCGTAACCAGGATTCTGTCAAAATGGATAATCCCGGCGGACAGTCCACGAAAACAAAGTCCACATATCGGGTCACTTCTGATAGGAGGTGCCGGATTGCGCTGCGTAACTGAGCGTGTTTCTGTTGCTCGGAAATTTTACGTTCCAGTAGTGTCAACTGCATATGACAGGGAATGAGATAAATGTCTGAAACATCGTCGACGTCGGAAGCATCGGAACTCACAAAATGGCGCCAATCGAGTTCCTTGTTTTCAATTATCATTTCTGTCAGATAGCCGACTGTTGTATAGCCACTTTGCTGAATCTGAGCCAGCTCCGTTTGTGACATCATCATATTGCTGGTGCTGGACTGAGAATCTGAGTCGATAACCAGAATGCTTTTGTTATGATAAGTGGCAAGCGTATCCGCCAGAGCGACGAGAAGGGTGGATTTCCCAACACCTCCTTTAGTATTCATGATCGCAATTGAATGTCCCATTACCGGATCTCAATTTCCGCAACACAACTCGCGGGGCAACTTGCCTGACAAAAAATGTTCTTCACAAACCAAGTTTCTACTTTCTACAACAGGCGACCAAAGGCACGCAACCGGGATCGTACAAAATAAAGGTATTTCGGGATGTGATCAGAATTCGCAAAAACGGTCCATAAAGCATCTATGGCAATGAATTGTGGAATTGATGAGGCCAAAATTTGCGGTCTTTAAAACCTTCCCCAGGGTTGGAACAGAGCTCTATTCCCGAGAAAAGATGCCTGCGGTAACCTCAAATGTTCTCCAGGAGTATGGGCACCCTGGTTCCGTGAGAGCGGTGAAGCGAACCCTCAACCGAAGAGATCAGTGGTCGACTTGCGCCCGATGTCGGAGGCGCTGCTCTTCAACCACTTGGTTGCTTCCTGATATCCTATTTCGTGCAAGTGAAGAATGAACTTTCTCGAGACGTTGAGCTTGCTTCCAGGTGCGAGATCCTGAGTTGATTGTTCTGCACTAATTAAGTGAAATCTGTGTTTGCGGGTCGTGCGATCCTTTTTCCTCTGGGAGCGAATGTGTTCCATTTCCTGGAGGAAGGGCTGATTAAAAGTGATGCGGTTTATGACTTCTGCAATTTCCAGCGATGACGTTGGATGTGCGGGTTCATCCAGGGGATTGAGCAGGACTATCAAAATATCACGGGCACTTGTTGCACTGAAAAGCGATTGAAGATCCGGATTGGCTGAATAACCTCCATCCCAATAGGTATTGCCATCGATTTCAACGGCTTTGAACAGTGTGGGAAGACAAGCGGAAGCGAGGATCGTATCGACGGTAAGCTCCCGATTTGTAAAAATTCGCCGCCTTCCCGTTGCGATATGTGTTGCGGCAATGAATAGCTGTATTTCGTTTTGTTCCCTTAAGGCGGCAAAGTCGATATGCGACTCTAGAATATTTCGCAGGGGATTACGCGACAAAGGGCGGGAGGACATGGACGTCAGTGAGGCAATAAACGGATTGGGCAGCCATTGAGCCGCCGTTCCTTGAAGAGCGACCGCCTGCCAGATATCTCTCAGTTTTTGGCGGGCCCCATCGGCGCCACTGTCCAAATATCCGGCGGCATAGGCCACGGCATTGACCGCACCGGCACTCGTGCCGCTGATTCGGCCAATGGTGAGGCTCGGTTCTTCCAGCATTCGATCAAGAACACCCCAGGTAAAAGCGCCGAAACTGCCGCCACCCTGCAGCGCGAGATCAAGTTCCCGATCGCGGGCAAAAAAGTTTATCATAAGGAGGATATTCCTTTGCAGCAGGGAAGCTAATCGACGCTAGGGGGAATTGAAATGATGATTGTGCCAGAAATCTTCTAATCACGTAACTATGAGAGCGTTATCCCGTCAATATGACAGCTTTAGGTTTCCATCTACAGTTGCAGGGACTATTGTCGACTCCGGAATGTGTTGAAATTGAAAAACAAAATTTGGATTGGAGGAAAACATGTCTGAGCCCGTGGTTCCCTGGAATGAATTAGTCGGAAAATGTGAAGGTATGGGGTTGCTGGCTAAGCACCTCTATGTCGTATTTACGACACCGACAAACGGTATGGGTCCGGTCATGGAGAACCTGGAAGCCCATCTCAAATTCCAGGGAGAACTGGAAGCAGAAGGTATCATGTTTGGTGCCGGTCCGTTCCCGGATGATGACGAACAGCAATGGGAAGGTGAAGGTATGGTCATTATTCGTGCCAGCTCTATGGCCGCGGCCAAAGAAATCGCCGATCGCGATCCCATGCACGCCAGCGGGGCCCGCTCCTATCGAATTCGTCACTGGTTGTTGAACGAGGGCAAAGTCACTGTTGAAATGACATTCTCCAACAAGTCGCACAACATCGTCTAGATCTGGAATTGGCACGGCACCAAGCGTTAACGATTTGTTAACCTTTGTTTGGCAGAAAGCGTCTTCCCTGTTGTTGATTCCCTTGTGAATCAAGCGTATCGAGTACGCGTCCAACCAACAAACCCCCCGAATCCAATGCCCTGAGTTCGGGGGGTTACTTTTTGTAAATTTCCAAACCTGGTTGCTATCAAACACATTTAAAATTTGCAAAAAGCACATTCGATCCGGCAGTGAATGCTTCTTCGCCTGTGATCTATTTGATCTTTTTCGAATCTTTCGATTGAAGTATAGGATTACCTTGGGCAATCGATGTTCGCTTATGGGTAAACTCGGCTTCAACGGCGGGTTTTGGGCGCACGCAGATCATCGGAGGGTGGCATGTTTAATTTCTATCAATCAATAATACGGCTGTTTTTTTCCTGCTTATTGGCATCGGTTTTCTGGATCACACCGAATACTTTTTTGTCTGGAGACAAACTGTCAGCCCAGGCGGTCCAACCTTTTGCAGGTCTTGTCGGCAGATGGGTCGGGGAAGGGCGATTGGGGTATTCATCGGGGCAAAACGAGAAAATTCGCTGCCGTTTGACTTATTTTGTAAAAGAAGAGGGAAACAAACTTAAGCAGAATATCCGCTGCGGCACGTCGGGGACAAAGATTGAGATAAAGTCCGACATTTTGCACGATCAGGGTAAATTATCCGGGACCTGGCGAGAGACGACATATGATATGAAAGGAAGTTTGCGCGGTCGTGTTACCCCCGAAGGGTTTGTGGTTTTTGTCAAAAGCGAGAGGATAGATGCGATAATGCAAATTTCCCAGAACGCCAAGCGACAGATCGTCGAAATTCAATTCCGCGGAAGCGAAATCATCGGTATGACCCTTGGTCTTCGCAAAGGGTAACAACTGTATTATTTTTGCTGAAAAGGTAGTAATGATATCGCCGATATAGGTGACAATCGGTAACGCTGGTTTGTCGTGTTCAAGTATAGGAAATAAGTAAGTATGTCAGGTCGCCGTGAAGATCACCGCCTGCTTTCAGGGGCTGGACGTTACGTTGCGGATTTAACTGAAGAGGGGATGGTCTACGGCGCAGTTCACCGATCATCTTATGCACACGCAGAAATAGAACACATAGATCTGGAGCGTGCCCGGTCAATGCCGGGCGTGCTGGCCATTTTCACAGCTGACGACCTGAATGAAGACGGCATCGATAATCTTCCCTGCGGCGTTGAGCTACCCCGTCCCAATGGAGAAAAAGCCTTCCAGGCGCGTCGTCGCATATTAGCCGATAATCGGGTGCGCTTTGTCGGCGAACCCGTCGCATTTGTTGTCGCAGAAACGTCTGGCGAGGCTATGGATGCCAGTGAACTTGTCGATGTGCGATATAAAGAACTGCCTGTTGTCGCAACTTTGGATGAGGCCCTAAGCGGGTCTTCCAAAAATGTATGGACGGAGGTTCCAGACAATGTGGCCTTTGTCTGGGAGCGCGGAGACCGGGCAAAAGCGGATGCTGCCTTGTCGGCGGCCGCTCACACAATCAGTTTTGAAGATCATATTTCGCGGGTTACCGCGGCACCAATCGAACCCCGGGGGTGTCTTGGATTTGTTGACCCGCAAGGGCGGTTGACCCTGAAGATCGCCAATCAAAGTCCCTTTGCCCTGGCCAATGCCCTGTCTGGTCAGCTCGGCGTCGCCCGCGATCAGGTGCATATCATTGCCGGTGATCTCGGCGGTTCCTTCGGCATGAAAAGCGGGGCTTATCCAGAAGACGTTCTCGTCCTCTGGGCGGCGAGAAAGATCGGTACACCGGTTAAATGGATTGCTGAAAGACGTGAAGATTTGCTGGCTGACGACCATGGCCGGGATATACGCTTCACTTCTAAACTGGCCCTTGACGAGACCGGGGCATTCCTGGGTCTAAAAGTACAGTTGGAAATTGATATCGGTTGTTATTTGTCCGGCAGGTCCACTGTGTGTCTCGGCAATATGGGCGGTATCAGTGGCGTTTACATGATTCCAGCGGTCAGTGCCGAAGCCCGTGGAATTTTTACCAACAAACACATGACGGCGCCTTATCGCGGTGCCGGTCGTCCGGAAGCGACTTTTATCATTGAGAGGACAATTGACGCAGCAGCGCGGGAGTTATCGATTGATCCCTATGAATTGCGGTTTCGCAATCTGATTCCAAACTCATCCATGCCCTTCGATACAGGCTTTCTTTTTAACTACGACTGCGGTGATTTTCCTGCAAACATGTCAACGGCCAGGCAACTCAGTCAATATGACACGTTTCCCGATAGGCGATCCAAAGCCAGGGATAACGGTCGGCTTCGGGGTATCGGGTTTTCTAATCCCATCGAAGTGGCAGGTGGCCCTTTCGTCAAGCCCATGGGTGATCACACGGGCCTGTCATTGCAGGTTGATGGAACCTGGGAACTGAAGCCCGGTGCCATGTCTACGGGGCAGGGACTGGAAACTGCATTTTCCGATATCGTTGCGGATCGCCTTGGTTTGCGGCCGGAACAAATAACATATCGA
>JBPCWG010000032.1:0-2684 GCA_051009705.1 Methyloligellaceae bacterium
GCCGGGATCCAGGGCGCTGGGAGGGCGTGTTTTAACATCGGCCGGGTTTTGGGTCACGTCAGAAAATCTCCCATAAGAAAATTCATTGCCTGATCCATTCGCACATGGGGCAGCGTCGCTTGTGATAATGGCTCGGTCGCTTCCCCACGCAAGGGCCGGAACTGAATGAAGCGTAAAGCATCGGCACCTCCGGGGAGTGTGCGTGGATCGCTGAAAGCAACTTGCGTTGAGAAGTGCGGAATATCTCCGGGAAAAATAGCGACTTCTTTTGCACCATCGAACGTCTGACCGCCGATCCGCTGACCCGATAACGGCACACCGATGACGCACGGCCGCGGTTCGTGATCCCGTGAGAGACCCTCCCGGGTTGCGCGAAACGACGAAAGTGTGACAGTTTTCAAATCCGCTCCCAGACCTTCTGCCCGCGTCGCGGATTGCGCCACAAGTGTCGCCAGAACATTTTCAAGTTCCTTGTGCTGGGAACTGTGCAGGTGATCGGCTTTTGTCGCAGCAAACAGAATACGATCTATGCGTCGTCGCCAAATGGATGTCAGCCAGGAATTATAACCCGGCCGGAAGCAGTTAAGGATACGGGTTAGATTATCTTCCAGTTGCGCGAGAACTTCGCTGCCACCGTTCAGGCCCTGCATGGCATCGACAAGTACAATCTGGCGGTCGAGCTGTGTAAAGTGATTGCGGAAAAACGGTTTCACCAGATGTGTCTTGTAGGATTCAAAGCGCCGACTCATCATCGCTTCCAGAGACTGAGGCCGCACGGGTTCCTGGTCTGAAATTCAAAGGGGGCTGAAAGTCAGGGCTGGAGAACCGTCATAGTCGCCTGGGAACAGGAAGCGCCCCGGGGAAATGGCTGACCAGGCCATCTCATGATGCTGGCAATTTCGCAGATAGTCTTTGAAGAGCGCACTTGCCTTCATCGCCAATTGTTCATCTTCGGCGTCCTGGGGATCGCAGCCCTTGGTAAAAGACAGCCACTCGGTAGCGATGGTGCCATTAACAAATCGCCGGGCATCGGCGATGGTTTTCTTTGACCACTCCCGGTAGTCTAAATTTAGAAGCGGCAGGTCGAGTAACCATTCCCCCGGGTAATCCAGGATTTCGAGGGATATTTTTTTTCGATTGATGGCGCGTTTTAACAACCGGGTCGGCTGGTATTCAATCGTCAGTCTCAGCTGGCTGATGTTGCGCGTGCTTTCCGGCCACTCCGGTGTATCGGCGAACAGGGTATCGCGATGGGTTTCATATTCGAACCGGGGAATCGCATCATCCGACTGGGGCTCGAGATAGACTTTGAGAATTCGTCCTTCAGACCAGGGCTGGAAAAATGGCAGGCGGCCGCCATTGAGCAGATTGTAAACGAGGGAAGTGAGAAAAACCGTTTTACCGGAACGCGACAAACCGGTGACGCCAATTCTGAGGGTCGGCCGCACAAGATCGCTGGCGCGCGAGCCAACGGTGCGAAAACCGTCGCCAGTGTATTCGGTCAAATCGGTAAGTTTCAGACCCATGATTCTCCTTCGCCTTAATATAAGGGCAGAAGGATGGTTGTGCCATGCGGGATGCTAATAATTCAGGACGAATTTTCAGAACGGGGATAATACAAAAAGTGTGGAAAATTCACAATCGGCAGCTGGTGTTTAAACTGTCGGAGATGTCAGGCAAGGATAGGTGTCGAGATCAGGACAAGCACGAGAATTGCGGTTACGGTCATAAAAGTGATTATCTTGTCAAACATGAACTTACTGGCCTCCTTGGAAATTAGAATTTCCCAACGCGACACGAGGGAGCGTCAACTCTTTCGCGACAGTGATGGACAAAACCTCCGGTATCTCTGAAAATTTCGGGGATTAAACAGGACACCTGGTTTACAAACGGTTGACGCGGTCAATTAAAATTATCAGGCCAGCATGGCAGCCGTTGCGGCATATCCAAAGAAAGCCAATCTCAGAAAGACACCTTGAATTAGTCTTTTTCGATTGAGTTTGCGAATTTTCATGACGTCGCTCCCACCCTGTTTTGCAAGCTTGATTGCTTACAATTCTGACTCTATTTGGTGCGAGCTGAACGCGTTTTGAAAACTTCGTTCATCTCCGGTTCACATTCGAATTAACCAATAATTTCAGAATGATCCTCTCTGGCAGAGATCGTATCAATCATCATTTTCTGTCGGAGCAAAGTTGTTTAATGCCAGTTCTAACAGACAGCTCAGTTGCGCTGGCGCCGGGCCATGAATGCGAGTTTTTCGAAGAGTTGTACATCCTGCTCGTTTTTGAGCAGAGCGCCGTAGAGTGGCGGGATTGTTTTGTTCGGATCTTTTTCTTTGAGTGTTTCCGGTCCAATATCTTCGTTGAGCAGGAGTTTGATCCAATCCAGGAGCTCGGATGTCGAAGGTTTCTTTTTAAGTCCCGGCACATCTCGGACATCATAAAAAACAGAAAGCGCCTCCCGGATAAGCATCGATTTCAAGCCGGGAAAGTGCACATCGATGATTTCCCGCATAGTATCGGGGTCGGGAAACGTGATGTAGTGGAAGAAGCATCGGCGCAGAAAAGCGTCGGGCAATTCCTTTTCATTGTTCGAGGTGATGATAACCACAGGCCGATGCTTGGCGCGGATGGTTTCTCCGGTCTCGTAGACAAAAAATTCCATCCGATCGAGTTCCTGCA
>JBPCWG010000033.1:0-13905 GCA_051009705.1 Methyloligellaceae bacterium
GCTGTAGAAAAATACATTCGCACGCCTTCAAGATCGAGCATGCCAACCGTGATTAAATCACCGGAATGAGTGCGGTCGTGAAACGAGAACGGCAGGCGCAGTATTTTGTCGTAGATGGCATTGCGCAAATCGCGTGCCAGTGCGTGACCGACAGACTCGGCGGCGTAGTTCTGAATGAGCGTAAACAGGCCACGCGCAACACTGACCGCGAGAAGTGTTAAGGCGATCATGATCAATGCGCTCCTGTCTTCGCTGGAGCCGGTCATGGTCTGAGCCTGGTCGACGGCGCGACCGAGTATGACAGGAATGGACAACTGCACCACAGCAGCCGCCACCGTCGCCACCAATGCGAGGCAGACGCGAACGGGATATCGGAACGTCATCCGTGTAATCCGCGTTACCGCCCCCAGTCCCTCGAGATGATCCACGGTTGCCGTACGCCGAAACCTTCGGTCGGATCTGACCTCGGGATCCGTTTGATTAACCTTCGCCATATCATCTTCTTCATTCTCGAACGGAAGCCGCCCTGATCGGATCGATGCAGAACCGGAACCAGTAAGCTTCCGACCAGGAGGGTGCGCCTGCCAAAGTTGGAAGACCTCGCTCAATGCCGCAATGAATATTACAACGGCAGTTGAGCTTAAATCACTCCTTTATGCAAACATCTTAGTATGTCCCATAGGCGATAACTTTAGACACTTTAATGTCTTCTGGCTCACTTGATTGAAAGTTCTTAATCTGCGAACACCCAAAAAAGTTCTTGAACTGGAGAAATGGATCTGTTCGACAGGGTATTTCCAGAGCAAATATTTAGACTTCTGAGAAAAACAGTCTAGTTAATTCCCGCGACGTCTGCATTTTCCTCAAATTAGATAGTCAGTGCAAATGTTCGTCCATGTTACCGCATCGGAATAACTCAGCGCCAGCAATTGCTGCAAGTGAGGCAAAATCATTGGTCAGCGAAAGCAAGCGCCAGTTTTTACCTGAAGTCTAAATATTTGCGGCAGAGAATTCAGCTCGGCCCAGTGCGGTTGACTCCAATTGTAGGGTTTCAGCTCTCGGTCTAAAGGGACAATTCGACGATCCCCTTTAAACTCGATGGATCGCTAGCGAAAAGGCTTGAGAAAGGAAGCGAGTGCCGTGATGACTTGTCAGGTCCGAGACTGGCTAATTTAAAAGTCGTCGGCAGCGCCTGACTTTGCACCAATCAATATTATCGATTCTCTCTTGCTCAAACCAATGCGCTGTCGCCAATGGAGGCGGGATGACAAAATGTGATTTGGAGTTCGATAATGAAGTTGCAATCTCAAAAATGTTCACTTAATGTTCTTTTTTCAATTCAGTTCGCCAACAGAGAGGGAATTTTTGATGATCAGGGGAAGCTGTTGCTGCGGGGCAATAAAATTCGAGTTGTTGTCAAAACCATCGATGATGGGGACATGTCACTGCACGAGGTGTCGTAAAGTCGGCGCAAGTACATTCGTTTTCGTCAATAAAGAAGACTTGAAATGGATTCAAGGACGAGATCACGTCCAGCTTTTTGAGCCGGCTTCTCCGTATAAATACGGTCGTTGCTTTTGCAAAACCTGCGGCACATCGCTCGGTGAAATTCTCTCGAAGGCGGAAAGTTTTCCGATCGCAGCAAATGTCTTTGATGGTGAATTGGTACTGAAAAATCGGTTCCACGAGTTTGTCGCCGAAAAACCGGATTGGTACGACATATGCGATGATGCCCAGCAATTCACCGGGCATCCCACCCCGTCGTGATTCAGGTGCACGATTCACTTATATCCCCTGTCAATTTACATATCGCCGGAACGAATATTTGGCATAATGCCAATTGGGATGAATTGAATATGTAGCCAGCATTATTGAGTGGATGGAAGCAAAGCCGCAGCGAGTGAAAGAGGTTCTCCAGTTTTCGCAGGGCCCGCTATCACCTGTTAGGGCCGAAAATCTGGATGACCTTAAAAATCTTCTTTACGAAAGAGAGATTCAGCGCTTTCTCAGCGAGGATACCGTCCTTCCTCGCGAGACGGTCGCCGGAATTCTGACACAAAGCGCGCAACTCGATGACCGATGTCTTGGTTTATGGATGATTCGGCTCGAAGACGGTAGCTTTGCCGTTGTCGATGAACCGAATTCCCGCTCACACAAGTTGATGAAAAATTGCGACTTTGGGCCTGTTGGCTGCATTCGCGGTCCCGCCAACGCATTGATTTTGTACAAGCTGCAACTCAGCCAAGATCCGAGGCGCTAGTACTGATCCGATATTATTCGGTCGACCCGCATATTCGTTTGTGCCTATGAAAGCGGTTTCTTGCCTCCGAGTACCAATTATGTCATTGATTTCTCCGAATTTCGCAGATGTCTGCGACAGTATATCCTACAATAGGTCGTGACATTCAAACGCGCTCAGCTTTGCAACCTAGAATCTACTTTGTATAATTCGTGCAAAGCAAATGAGCACAACAGGTTGGAGTCAATATGTCGAACGAAAGTAAGTGTCCGATGAGTGGTGGGGCGCATATGCACACGTCTCAAGGTGTATTATCGAACCGGGACTGGTGGCCGAACCAGCTGAATGTTAAAATTCTGAGCCAAAACTCGTCCCTCACCAGTCCCATGGATCAGGGATTTGACTATGCAGAGGAATTTAAGAAGCTCGATCTGAGCGCCTTGAAAAAAGATCTCTATGCGTTGATGACCGATTCCCAGGACTGGTGGCCGGCAGACTATGGTCACTATGGACCGCTCTTTATCCGAATGACCTGGCATAGTGCTGGAACTTATCGAACTGCTGATGGTCGCGGTGGCGGCGAATCAGGCTCCCAGCGTTTCGCCCCTCTTAACAGCTGGCCCGACAACGTCAATCTCGACAAGGCACGGCGATTGCTCTGGCCCGTCAAACAGAAATACGGAAATAAGATTTCCTGGGCCGATTTGCTGATCCTTGCGGGTAATTGCGCCATCGAGTCCATGGGTGGCAAGACATTCGGATTTGCTGGTGGCCGCGAAGATATTTGGGAACCCGAGGAAGATGTTTATTGGGGTGCCGAGACTGAATGGCTCGGCGACAAGCGATATTCAGGCGACCGCGAACTTGAAAATCCACTCGCAGCCGTACAGATGGGTCTCATCTACGTGAATCCGGAAGGTCCTAATGGCGAACCGGATCCGGTGGCTTCGGGGCGGGATATACGCGAGACGTTCGCGCGAATGTCGATGAACGATGAGGAAACAGTGGCCCTCACGGCCGGCGGCCACACTTTTGGTAAAAGTCATGGCGCTGGTGATGCATCCCTGGTAGGCGCTGAACCTGAAGGCGCTGGCCTTGAAGAACAGGGGTTGGGTTGGAAAAACAGCTTTGGCAGCGGTGTCGGAGGAGATGCCATTGGCAGCGGTATCGAAGGAGCGTGGACACCCAACCCGATAAAGTGGGATAACGGATATTTCGATGTTCTCTTTGGCTATGAGTGGGAACTGACAAAAAGTCCCGCAGGCGCTCACCAATGGGTGGCAAAAGATGTGACTGAGGAACATATGTCACCTGATGCCCATGACCCGTCCAAAAAACATGCGCCGATGATGACAACAGCCGATATGGCGATGCGGATGGATCCAATCTACGAGCCGATTTCACGCCGCTATCATGAAAATCCTGATGAATTTGCAGATGCATTTGCGCGTGCCTGGTTCAAACTGACCCACCGGGACATGGGTCCGCGTTCGCGCTATCTCGGCGCTGAAGTTCCGTCTGAGGAATTGATCTGGCAGGATCCTGTTCCAGCCGTCGATCATGATCTGATTGATGCATCTGATATCAAGGATCTCAAGGGCAAGGTACTTGCTTCGGGTCTTTCTGTTTCGCAGCTGGTTTCGACCGCATGGGCTTCGGCATCGACGTTCCGTGGCTCTGACAAGCGGGGAGGTGCCAATGGGGCACGTATCCGACTTGCGCCGCAAAAAGATTGGGAAGCAAACCAGCCACTACAACTTGCTCAAGTAATTGAAACTCTTGAAGGAATACAGAAAGCCTTTAATGAAGGCCAAAGCGGTGGAAAGAAGGTGTCCCTGGCCGATCTGATTGTTCTCGGCGGTTCTGCGGCCATCGAGCAGGCGGCGAAAGCCGCCGGTCATGATGTGGAAGTTCCCTTCACACCCGGGCGCACAGATACCTCGCAGGAGCAGACAGACGTGGAATCCTTTGCGGTACTCGAACCTTTCGCAGACGGTTTCCGCAATTACCTCAAAGCCAAGTATTCAATATCTGCCGAGGAGCTATTGATAGACAGGGCGCAACTTTTGACGCTGACAGCACCGGAAATGACCGTACTGGTTGGCGGGTTGCGCGTTCTCGATACTAATGTCGGCCAGTCGCAACATGGCGTCTTCACTGACAAGCCGGGATCGCTGACCAATGATTTCTTCGTCAATTTACTTGACATGGGAACGGAGTGGAAAGCGACCTCCGAAGACGAGGATGAGTTTGAGGGACGAGATCGCAAATCGGGTAACGTCAAATGGACTGGAACGCGGGTTGATCTCGTGTTCGGATCGAACTCCCAGTTACGTGCCCTTGCCGAGGTCTATGCCAGTGACGATTCCAAGGATGCATTTGTCGAAGACTTCGTAGCAGCCTGGACCAAGGTCATGGATGCCGATCGCTTTGATCTTGACTGAACAGAGATGAAGTCATGGACGCGACATTGGACTTACCGCGTCCAATGGTATCGTTGAGAAATTGGGATACGGCAATCCACAAGAGAGTGAGCTGCCGTATTTTTTATTCCCTACATTTGAAATCATCCGCGAGGTCGCAATGTCACGAATTGAAAAAAAACTGGATGAACTCCGTCTGGTGTTGCCTCCAGAACTGAAATTGCCTCCGGGTGTGGTCCTGCCTTTTCCCTGGGTGAGTGTGCGTGGCAATCGGGTCTTTGTTTCCGGTCATGGGCCACAGGAAGCGGACGGATCAATGTCTGCACCAACCGGGCAGGTCGGTTCGGAGGTGTCCATTGAGGAGGCACGGGAACTGGCGAGGAAAACAGCTCTTTCCATGCTCGGCAGCCTTAAGCGCGAGTTGGGTGATCTGGATTGTATTCTGGCCTGGAACCGGGTGTTCGGCATGGTGAATTCAGCGCAGGGTTTTGACAAGCAACCCTTGGTGATCAATGGATTTTCCGAGCTCATCCTCGATATATTCGGCTCCGAGATCGGCCGCCACGCGCGTTCCGCCGTGGGCATGGCAGGTCTCCCTTTTGGTATTCCCGTGGAAATCGAGGCGGAAATTGAGATCGAAGTCTAGTCGTTGCCCGACATCGGCACAGTCAGCATGGCTACGAACTTTTACCCTCGACCAGGGCGGAGGAAAGCGGCTTGCCGTTGAAATAATCCTGTAAATTGGTGACGGTCATTTCCATTCTGATTCTGCGGACGTCTGCAGTCGCGGTGCCTATATGAGGCATGAGAACGACATTCTCAAGATTCCTTAGATCATCAGGTACATTGGGCTCATCAACAAACACATCCAATCCCGCCCCCTTGATTACTCCTGACTTCAGGGCATCGATCAGGGCGTTTTCGTCGACGACGACACCACGGGAAATATTAATTAATACACCTTCTGGTCCGAGAGCTTCTAAAACACCGGATGTGATCAGACCGGTCGTTTCCGGAGTTTCCGGACAGCAAAGCATCAGGAAATCGCTGTTGCGGGCAAGATCGACGATATTATAGGTATAAGTATACGGGACATCGGATTTTTCGTTTGGTCCAAAATAAGAGATTTTCATTCCAAATGACGCCGCGCGCTCAGCAACGGCACGTCCGATTGTCCCGAGAGCGACAATACCGAGCTTCTTCTCATAGAAACCCGATCCGTAACCGGTAAAACTCCCCGATGCCCAGGCGCCGGATTTGACAAACTTGTCAGCTTCCATGATGCGCCGCCCCACGTTGAGCATGAGGGCAATGCCAAGCTCGGCAACCGCGATCTTGGAATTATCCGGTGTGTTGGTGACGAAAATTCCGTGACGGCGGGCAGCCTCAAGATCCAGGGCCTGCAAACCCGCCCCCCAAACTGAAATGATTTCCAGATTGGGCAGGGCTTCGATTATGTCGGCTTTGAAGCCCCGCAATCCATTGGTGACGACACCGCGGGCTGTGTCCCGATGTTGCGCCAGAAAAGCTTCCCTGTCTTCAGCCTCGTACAGCTTATGACAGGTAAAGTTTTTTTCGAGATGCGCCATATGCAGATCCGGCAACTTGGCGATGACAACAATTTCGGGCTGGCTCATAGAAGTCGATCCTTCCATAGATCTTTTGTTTTGAATCTATTTCAATAGAGAGAAGATTTTTTAAGCGGTTTTATCCGGGTTGACCTGGTCACCGGACCTGGAAAACAGACCATAAACAGCAGTGATGAAAGCGATTATCAAAATGGTTATTGTAATCGGTCGCAAAAGGACATTCGTCAGGTCGCCTTCGTGAATGGTCAAGGCCAGCGACAGGTTACTCTCGATGATTGGTCCCATGACAAATGCCAGAACAATTGGCACGACAGGAATTTCAACTTTCTGGAAAACGTAAGCCAGAGCGCCCATGATGATGACCATTATGACATGAGGTATAAAAGCATCGAATGCGAAGGCACCGAGAAATATGAGAAGCAGAACAAATGGACCCATCAGCCGGCGGGGAACGCGGGCGATAAGGGAAAAAGTCTGGGTTCCATAAAATCCGACGAACAGCAGCATGATATTTACAAACAACAGGCCAACAAAAACAGTGGCAATAAATGTTGGTTGCTCCTGAAACATCAGGGGCCCCGGAACGACACCCTTACTGATCAGCACGCCCAGTAGAATGGCAGCGGCCCCAGATCCGGGGATGGCCAGCGCCAATGTCGGCACCAGGGTTCCCGCGACAACGGCGTTGTTTGCCGTTTCAGGCGCGGCCAGACCTTCTTCGACACCGGTTCCGAATAGATGCCCGCGTTTTGACCAGCGCTTTTCTTCGCTATAGCCGATCAGGGATCCGATCGACGCACCGGCACCTGGAATGGCACCGATGACCGTTCCGATGACGCTACATCTGGCCCAGGTTGGAATAAGAAGTCTGACATCCGCCATTGTAACTCGGTTGCGCTCCCTCGATTCCTCTTTGGCTTCGGGGGCGGCTTCCAGGTTCTCAATTGTCCGTCTGTGATCCACGAGAAGCCGGAAGGCCTCCGGACCAGCGAGTAAGGCGATAATAATGACAATCAGGGGAAAGCCTTCCATTAAATAAGGCTGGTCATACGAGAACCGGATTCCGCCAAAACCCGAACTTCCAACAGTTGCCAGAATCAGGCCGATTCCCGTTGCCAGAAAACCTTTGGCAGCATCTTTTCCGAAAAAACTGCCAATGATGGAAAGTCCAAATAGGCCAAGAGCAAACATTTCCCCCGGACCGAAAAGCAAACCAAAATAGGCCAGAGATGTGCCGGAGAGTATAAATATGATCGTGCTGGTTACGCCGCCGATAACACCGGAAAACAACGAAATCCTGAGGGCGCGTTTTGCCAGCCCTTTCTTCGTCATTGCGTATCCGTCGAGCACGGTAACTGCCTGGGCCGGCGTCCCTGGTGTTCTGATTAATATTGCCGGGATCGATCCGCCATATTCAGCGGCAGAATAAATAGCCAGAAAAAACAAAATGGCCTGATCTGCGGTCATGGCAAATGTTAGGGGAAACAACAGGGCCAGGGATTGGGAACTGCCGAAGCCCGGCAGTGCGCCGAGTAAGATACCTAATATCACGCCGGCAAATATCGTGAGGAGAATGGTAACGGATGCCATATTCTGCATCGCGCCAAGTGTATATGTCAGTACATTTTCCATTTCACACGCAAACCGGTTGTCTAATAGATATAGAGGGGAAGGAACTTAACGGGGAGTTGAACCTTGAGGCCAAAACCGAACACGGCCCACAGCACGAGAATTGTAACAATGCTAAGGGTGGTACTCAGTATGAGGTTATTCGTGACATTTTTTTGCATCCTCGGATAGAGCAAAAAAAACAAAAACAGGAATGTCGAAATTTCGAATCCCAGGGGTTTCAGAAGAATTGCATAGGCGAGGACGGCAATCGTGACGGCGATAAATTCTCCGACATGAAACGAGAAATCACTGACCGGAGTCGATTTCACATTCTCCTGACTTCCGGATCGCCAGCCGCGTGCCAATATGACAATACACCAGATAGCGGTGAAACCAATAACCAGTCGAGGGTAGAAGGCGTCACCGGGATAGCCGGGTAAGAGCGGCGGGCTCATATTGAAAGTTTCATAACCTATCAGTACAAGACCCAGGGAAATAAGGATTGTGATTGCAAAGACGGCTTGTTTTTTATTGAGTTTTAGTTCACCGAATATTTTCATATGAGGACAACAAGTAAGAGCGACGAAGCGCTTTCCGCTTATTTGTTTAGAATCCGACCTGAATATTGACTGCAATTTAAAATTCGAAATCCAGGAAGCTTGGGAGGCTTAATTTGTGGGTGCCGTCTTATAGTATCGACAGCACCCACTCTCTTTAACCCAGAGGTTAAACATTGCTGATTGAGCTATGATCCTTCTTTGATAATCTTGTGCTCAATCATGAACTTGCGTGCCTGATTCAAACCATCTTTAAAATAGGCATCAAGTTTTTGCGCATCTCCATGGAATTCCGGAACCACATGGAACTGTGACTGGAGCCAGCGCTTTTTGTAATTTTCAGATTCAGTTACAGTTTTGGCTGCTGCGGCAATTTTTGCCATCGCTTCTGGAGGGGTTCCCTTTTTGACCATCAGACCTTGCCACTGATGCGGGATACTGTATTTGCCGCCGACTTCCAAAATGGTCGGAACATCCTTCCAGGGACCAACATTCAAACGTTTTTCATTGAGAACCGCCAGGGGACATACCGTACCGGCTTTGACATGCGCATCCCACTTTCCGGGTTGTGCAAATCCGACAGGCAGATGTTTGCCGACCACGTCCTTAACAACCTTGCCAGTGCCCTGGTAAGGAATAAAACGCACATTCAGGTTGAAATCATTGAACAAGGCCGCATGATGCCGGTGGTGGTTCGATCCCGGCTTGTTGGAACCCATCGCCAGTTTGCCAGGATTCTTCTTGGCATAACCCACAAGGTCCTTCCAGCTTTTTATATTGAGCGGATTATCGCAACGTACAGCAATGGCATACAGGTGTTTTTCCACCCGTGCGATGAGGGAAAAATCGTTGTAGGTCGTGTTCGATGCCTTGAAGTGCGGCATGTTGAAATAACCTTTGAAGCTCGCACTGACATGCATCATCGTATACCCATCGGCAGGCTTGCCTTTTACGTATACAGATGGTTCATGGTTACCACCGCCACTCTTGAAGATGACATTGACGGGAACACCCAGAGAATCCGGTTTTTTGAACTCCTCGGCCAGCATTCGGCACCAGTCAGCAGCACCTGAACCAGGCTTGGTCGTACAGACAAGTTCAATGGGTTTTTCAGGCCACTTGGCAGCTGTTGGCCCGGCAAACGCCAAAGTTGAAGCCGTGGCTAGAAAAATGCTTTTTACAAAATAGGATTTCATCTAATTCCTCCGGGTTTTGTGAGCTATAGTCATTCACATTATTAGATTTATTTTCGGGTACAGAATAATAGCAGGTTGCTCGAAAATTTCAAAACATGAATTGCAAATAATGAAACATCGTTGCAGACAGTAATCCAGTTCCGTAATTTTAACTCAAGTTAGCAATAGGGGCTTGAAGGATCATTTTGTGTAACTGATGGAATTCGATCAGAAATCTGAATCCTTTTTTAGCAGAGCCTGGCGATCAATCTTATCAGTTCCCGTTTTGGGTAAGGATTCAACGAATACTAATTCCCGGGGATATTTGTGCGGCAGCAAAACACTCTTGGTATGGTCTTTCAGCTCAGCTGCAAGATCTGAATCCGGTTTGTAACCAGTTGCGGGTGTAATCCAGGCTTTTATTGTCATCCGCCTGTCAGGTAATTCAACAGCGAGTACACAACTTTCTAAGACGGCCTCGTGTTCGTTCAATGCCAGTTCAACTTCTAAAGGATAAACCCACTGGCCAGAAACTTTGACAAGATCGTCAGCACGACCGAGAAAATAGTAGTACCCGTCTTTATCGACAGAAAAGCGATCTCCGGTATTAATCCATCCGTTCTTGATCGTGCCTGCGGTTTTTTCCGGTTGATTCCAATAACAATTGGTTCCCGACAGTCCGCAGACTTCCATCACACCGCTGTCTCCGTCAACAACATATTTGCCGTCATCATCAACGAGACGAACTGCGTAACCGGGGACCACCTTTCCGGCGGACGAAACCCTTCGTTCTAGTTCTGTATTCGACAAATAAATGTGCAACATCTCCGTCGATCCCAGTCCCTCAACGATATCGAGTTCACATTTTTCTTTCCAGGCATTTGCGATGTCTTCCGACAAAACTTCGGCCGCCGATATGCACAATCGCAATGACGAAGGTTCCGCCGTTTCAATCGATGGATGCTTGGTAAGAGCGGTATAGAGGGTGGGAAGACCGAAAAAAATCGTCGGATTAAATTTCTTGATCTCAGAGAAGATAATTTCGGGCTGAGGCCGGCCAGACAGGAGCACTGATGAAGCCCCCACACGCATTGGAAATGTTATCGAATTCCCAAAACCATAGGCAAAATATATTTTAGGGACAGAAAAACAAATATCATTTTTGTCTATGTTCAGAATGTAATTTGCATAAGTATCTGCGGTGTAGGCAGCATCTTCGTGCAGATGAACTATGCCTTTTGGATTGCCTGTTGAACCAGACGAGTACATCCAGAATGCCATGTCTTTCCGGGTCGTGGGGTATTCATCCAATGAAGAGGAAGATTGTGCCCAGGGTCGAATTCCCGCATCAATGATGGCTATATTGTCCTGTTCGACCTTGTATTCGTCGGGAATCAAGTCAGTGAATACGGGCGAATGAATAACGGCCTTCGCGGTGCTGTCCTTGATGAAATAGGTGATCAGATCTTTTGTTGATAATGTATTGATCAGCACGGGTACGAGTCCGGCGCGCATTGCGCCCATAACTCCTGCCGGATAAGCTGGTTCATCATCCATCAGAAAAATCACACGGTCTTCGCTCTCGCAACCGAGTGACTGTAAATAAGTTCCGATACGCGATGCTTCTGCAGCAATTTCACTGTAGGTCAGTGCTTCCTGGCCGTGATAAACGGCTACGCGATCTGAATTGTCTTCCAGATTATCCCAGAGAAGGCGTGAGGCGTTATATTGCTGGGGAAGCGAGAATTCAATTTCGTCGCAAAGGGGTTTGATGAGGTTCATTAAGAGCCACCTTCGAGAAGTTCACGCTCAACCAGTGCCCGGGCAAACTCAGGTGAGAGCCGTTGTATTTTACTGTCGCTCAACCGCCCCGCCCGTCTCAGATAGCTGAGAGCGAATGCCCACGGTGATAATTGTAAATGCTGATCGAACTGTTCATACCAGTCTTCAGATTTTCGCGACGCTTGAACGAGCTTGTCTAGAATTGGCTGCCTATTAGACTGGAAGGCCATTAGTCCGGACTCAACAACCCAGTCATGTTCAGCAAGCGAGAACACCAGTGCGATCGCATCTTCCATTGCCAGACGGGTGCCCGAACCAATTGAAAAATGTGCCGTATGGAGAGCGTCGCCTATGACTACACAATTTCCATTGAACCAGTTCATGCATTGCAGGTCGGGAAACTGTCGCCAGATAGAATTATTGGGAATGAGTTTGCCGCCAACCAGGCTCTTCGCGAATATATGCTCGCAGGCTTCCCTGTAAACCGGTTCTTCCAATTGCCCCCAACCGGTGTTCGTGAAAACTCGCTCATTCATCTCTATGATAAAAGTCCCATGTCCATCAGCATAGGTATAGTGATGCGCAGTCATCGGTCCAAATCTGGTGTTGACAAATGTCTGGGTCAGATAATCGAATTCCTTGTTCGTTCCATACCAGATGAATCGGTTGGCGCGATGTTTGATACTAAAATTAATTCTGCTTTGAGAGCGGACGATGGAATTTAGACCATCGGCTCCGACAATCAAGTCTGACTCCACTTTGGCCAGGTCGCTAATGCTCTTGCGAAATGAAATCTGAACACCGAGATCCTTCGCCCGCTTCTGCAGGAGTTGCAGAAGCGCCAAGCGCCCAATGCCTGAAAACGTGATACCATCTATGATAATTGATTCATCAGGATGATTGATCTGGATGGAATCCCATGTTTTGAGATGTGGTTTGATAAGTTCAATGGTTTCTTTGTCATCCTGCTCAAGAAAATTCAGAGCATTGTCCGATAGGACGACCCCAAATCCAAATGTCGCATCACGAGGATTCTGCTCGAAAACTTGAACATCAAACTGCGGTTGTAAACGCTTGATGAGGATTGAAGCGTATAATCCTGCAGGTCCTCCACCGATAATTGCGATTTTCAAGACAGGACCTTCCAATTCTTTCTTCAGTCAGGCAAAATTTGATTTAAATGTGCAAATTGTCAATAGGATTTTGAATGGGATTTTCGACAAACCACTTAGTTTCCTGGGGGGACTGCGATGCTCTGGGCATTGTATTTTATCCAAACTTTTTCTCCTGGATGGACGGAGCTTTCCATCAACTAACCCGTCATCTGGGTTTTGATCAGGATACGCTGAATTCAGACTATCAAATTGCGGGAACTCCCCTGAGCAGTGCTGACTGTAAATTTTTAAGTCCTGCACATTATTATGAAACGCTCTCAATAAATATCGAGACTTCAGATTTGTCCCGAACGTCCTGGAAATTGAACTACCGGTTTCAGTGCGAAGAACGGGGGATCGCTGTCGGAGCAGAAAGACGTGTGTTTGTTGCAGATGTAAATGGAAAGTTGCAGAAAACTGATATTCCGGATGAGCTTCGCAGAAAAATACTCGAGATTTGACGCTAATTCCGCCAGCGGGATCTTTGCCGTGTCTGTGAGCGACAAAATCTGTAGCTTTATATCGCTGACAGTAATCCAATCGATTATCAGGTTTCCCACAAGCCAAAGCTGGACTATAGGCAGTTAGCTCAGTTATTGTGAATTAAGAATATCAATCGCAATAAAAATCACGCGATGGAAATTAATTATTTGGGAGAATGACATGTCACAGCAACAACCTCCGATGGTGTACAATACAAAGCGGTTCAAGGTTGTGGATTACAACTTTGATAGTTTCATCGGACCCGCTGCGGGTGAAAAATTTAAAGATTTCAGCCTTATGGACCTGGAAACCGGCGAAGCGGTCAAGCTGTCTGACTTCAGTGGAAAATGGATTGTTCTGGAGACGGGATCCGCTACCTGTTCCATGTACACAAAAGATATTCCGGACATGAAGGAGCTCGAAAAAGAGTTTCCCGATGTAGAATTCATACTGGTGTATGTTCGGGAAGCCCATCCTGGAGAACGTCTTGGGCCACACCAGTCGATTGATGAAAAACTGGCAGCCGCACGGTTACTCAAATCACGCTATGGCGAGCACCGTCGCATTCTGGTCGATAGTATTGATGGAGATTTTCACAAGGCTTACGGTAGTATGCCGGATATTGCCTATATCATTCGCCCGGATGGCACGATCCATTACCGGTGCAATTGGTCAACACCGCAAGGCGTACGCGATGCGCTCAATGATCGGGAAAACTTTCATCGGACTGAAAACGCGGATATGAAGGCGATTAAGGCAAGTCGCGCCAAGTACAACATGATTCGCACCATGTGGACCGGAGGTTTCGTCGCTCTCTATGATTTCGTGAAGAATGCGCCTCTGACCGTTGCCAAACATGCCAAGGTCGACGCTTACTACAAGAAGCACGGTC
>JBPCWG010000034.1:0-17022 GCA_051009705.1 Methyloligellaceae bacterium
GTTTCCTCGCCAAAGAAGCGGATTTTACGTTCCAGTTCAAATCCACGATTCAGGCCCAAGGCGACAAGGTTCGGGTTTTGATTAGTTCCGGAGAACAGACAGCGTTTAAAGGTGTGCCGACATTTAAGGATCTCGGTTACACCGCCGATATCGGTTTGATGCATCGTGTTCTCATGGCACCTGCGGGAATTCCCGAAGATCGTTTGAACAAATTACGTCAGGCGATGCAGCAAATGCAGAAAGACAAAACCTATCAGCGTCTTATCAAGGCTATTGGTGAAACCACAGACTATGTCGACGGTACGGACTACGAAAAGATGCGTCCGAAACAAAGTGACGCCTATGCCACTATGGTCAAAGGCCTCATGAAAAAATAACTAACTATAAAAAGATTTTCTTGAACTCAGCGCCTCACTTTGAGGCGCTGTTTTTTTTTGGGGAGATCAGTCAAAACCGAAGGCTTACAGGTTTCGAGGATCTGTTATAGTCGGTTCCGTGAATTTGCTACCATTCGGTATCCCGGTTTGGAAACATATCACTAGATTGACTTGCAATTGACAAATGACGGCCAGGACAAAGAGCACTATGAATACTCATGACACCCAACGAACACCGGTTTCGGAACTCGTACGATTTATCGAGACCGCCTATTTGAAGGTTGGTTTTTCAGAGAGTGATGCCAAACTGGCAGCGGATCTCATGGCGGAAGCTGATCGTATCGGTGCCGACGGTCATGGGGTATTTCGGCTGCCGCAATACATCAAACGAATTCAGGCTGGCGGCCTGAATATCAAACCCGATATTCGCATCGACAGCGAACGGGCGGCAATGGCTGTCCTCAACGGTGACAATGCCATGGGGCATCTGGTCATCCATCGTGCGGCGCAAATTGCCATGGAAAAGGCTGAGACATGCGGAATTGGCTGGGTTGGTGTTCACCATTCCAATCATGCGGGACCAGCGGCTCTCTACGCCAAAATGCCCATGGAACGGGACATGATCGGCCTCTATTGCGCCATTGGCAACGCCAACCATCTGCCGCCCTGGGGTGGCACCGAGATGCTGCTTAGCACTAATCCTATCGCTGTTGGTGTTCCCTCGGGCGAACAACCTCCCATCGTACTGGACATGGCAACGACCGTTGCGGCCTATGGTAAAGTCAAGCAAAAGGTGATGAGCGGTGAAATGATGCCCGAAGGTTGGATGGTTGATAAAACCGGACAGCCCCTGACTGATCCGCGCCGGGCCGATGAGGGTTTTCTGCTCCCCATTGGCGGACCCAAGGGATATGGGTTGGGTTTGATTATCGGCATTCTCGCGGGTACGCTGAATGGGGCCGCCTTCGGGCGGGATGTCATCGATTTCAACGCAGACGATAAAACCACCACAAATACAGGTCAGTTTATTCTGGCCCTCGATATTGCCGCCTTTATGGATGTTGCGGAGTTTAAAAAACAAATTGATGTCGTTTGGGAAACCATGAAATCCTCTCCCAAGCTTCCGGGCTTCGATGAAATCAGGCTACCCGGTGAGCGCTCCCACCAGGTATCCGTGGACCGCGGGTCTCACGGTATCCCTGTTCATCCGGAGCTCAGAACCCGTTTGGACACCCTTGCATCAGAGCTGGGGATTGATCCACTGGCCTGATAGACTGGCTAATGCGATCGCTAGGCTGTCAGACCGAGAAAATCGGTGATCGCCCTGTTGAATCCATCCGCATTGTCGAAATTGGCAACATGGGCCGCGTCAGGAATTTCAACAAAACTCCCGTTGGGCGTTGCATCGGCCATCGCTGCCATAACCTCGGGTGCAGCACCTGTATCCTCTGCTCCCCCTACATAAAGAACCGGAAGAGAGATTTTTCCGAGATGCTTCAGGTAATCCAGAGTTTTCAGTGCACCGACGCATCCGATCCAGCCCTCTTCGGAGGTTCGTCGGATCATTTGCTTTATTTGTTCGGTCTCCTGCGGATGCGCCTGGCGGAAAGATTCCACCAGCCAGCGTTCGATGGTTCCCTCGACAATCGCTTCAATACTGCCGTCGCGTACGAGTTGAATGCGCTCGCCCCAGGCATCGACATAAGCCGGAGGGGCATCGGCGCGGGCATCACAACAGACCAGGCGTTCAAATCGTTCCGGGTGGTGTATCCCCAGTCCCAGTGCGGTCATTCCGCCAAGGGATAATCCCATAAAGACGGCTTTTTCAATATTTAAACTGTCCATGAGACCTATGACGTCGCCAACGAGAAGATCAAAAGTGTAGGGTCCCGGGGTTGGCGGGCTGTCCCCGTGGCCACGGGTATCGTCACGCAGGACCCGGAATTTTTGCGTCAGGAAGGAAATCTGCGGTGTCCACATGAAACTGTCCGCTGCGAGGCTGTTACTCAGGATCATCCAGGGGCCGGTTTCCGGTCCATCGATGGAATAGGCGATGTTTGTTCCGTTGACATCTGCAAGTGGCATGGGATCTGAATTCCTCCTGGAAACTTGTTGGCGATCAGCAGCGATGCGCTATCGCGGCGCAACACATATCGAGTTCAATTCTTCTCTTTGTTGAAATCGATAAAGCTTATAAACTTTACCTTCGTTCGCGGGCAATTCAAGCTCAAATCTGTCAGCCAGGAAAGTCAGAATCATGGGAAAACAAAAAAAAGAAGCCGATCAGTTACGCAGCCATCGCTGGTTCGGTGTTGATGATCTGCGGGCTGTCGCCCATCGCGGCCGCGCCATGCAGATGGGATATGGGAGCGAGGACTGGAAAGGCAAGCCGGTCATAGGCATTATCAATACCTGGTCGGACATCAATCAGTGCCATGCCCATTTCAAGCATCGTGTTGAGGACATCAAGCGCGGTGTATTTCAGAGCGGTGGATTTCCTCTTGAGTTGCCGGCAATTTCTCTTTCGGAACCTTTTGTGAAACCTTCGACCATGCTGTACCGGAATTTTCTGGCCATGGAATGCGAGGAGCTTCTGCGCTCCCATCCTATTGATGGATGTGTGCTCATGGGTGGGTGTGACAAGACCACACCGGGACTTTTAATGGGGGCAATCAGTATGGATCTGCCCGCTATTTTCGTTCCCGCCGGTCCGATGCTCAACGGCAACTGGAAAGGCGAAAAGCTCGGTAGCGGTTCCGACATCTGGAAATACTGGGATGAACGACGGATCGGAAATATCAGCGAAGAGGACTGGGACGGTGTCGTCGGCGGTGCTGCGCGGTCTTACGGACATTGCATGACCATGGGGACCGCCAGCACGATGACGGCCATCGCCGATGCCATGGGCATGACTTTCCGGGGGGCAAGCGCAATTCCGGCCCCGGATTCCAATCATATTCGCATGTGCGCCGCCGCCGGACGACGCATTGTGGATATGGTTTGGGAGGATTTTAAACCCAGCGATATTCTGAACCGGGGCTCGTTCGACAACGCTATTGCCACGGCAATGGCAATGGGGTGTTCAACGAATGCGATTATTCACGTCATTGCAATGGCCAAGCGGGCCGGTGTTCCCATCGGACTAGATGATTTTGAGGCCTTCAGTCGCAAGGTGCCAGTTGTTGCCAACATTCGCCCGAGCGGTGATCGCTATCTGATGGAAGATTTTTACTATGCCGGAGGACTTCTCGGACTTTTAACGCGTATCGAAACACATCTGGACAAAGCCTGCCTGTCGGTTACCGGCCAGTCCCTGGAAAAGGATTTGCAGCAGGGTGAAGTTTACAATGATGACGTCATCCGTACGGTCGAGGATCCCATCTATGGTGAAGGGGCGCTGGCGGTGCTGAGGGGAAATATTGCTCCCGATGGCTGTGTGATGAAACCATCCGCGGCCGCGCCAAACCTGTTAAAGCATCGCGGACCGGCCCTGGTCTATGACTCCTATGGAGAGATGAAGGCAGCGGTCGAAAATGAGGATCTGGATGTGACGCCGGATCATTGTTTGATCCTGCGCAATGCTGGCCCGAAAGGTGGCCCGGGAATGCCGGAATGGGGACAATTGCCGATCCCCAAGAAACTGTTGAAACAAGGGGTCCGGGACATGGTGCGTATATCCGATGCGCGTATGAGCGGCACTAGCTACGGAGCCTGTATCCTGCATGTAGCGCCGGAAGCCTATGTTGGCGGTCCTTTGTCCCTGATCCGGACAGGTGACATGATTTCCGTGGATGTGGACAAGCGCGAGATTAACGTGGAGCTTGAACCGGCGGAGCTTGAGAAACGCAAGGTCGACTGGACACCTCCGCCGGCACGTTACGAACGCGGATATGGCTGGATGTACTCCCAGCATATTTCCCAGGCCGACAAGGGATGTGATTTTGATTTCCTCGAAACCGATTTCGGTGGTCCCGTTGACGAACCGCCGATTTATTGACGGTTCTGCCGGATCGCCTCAAAACTCACCATCAGCCAACAGGTCTCGCCCCCATTCCGTTTAGTCGAGAGTCCATCCGCCGTCGATCAGAAGAGAGGTGCCGGTGATAAGGGCTGCCGCATCGGATGCCATGAAAACGATGGCGCCCATGATATCTTCGAGTTCGCCCATACGACCGAGTTTGATCTTTGACATTACATAGTTTTTGAAGGACTCATCCTTGAAACCTTCGCGGACCATTTCGGTCATGATGAACGTCGGGGCAATGGTATTCACGCGGATGTTCTTGGGGGCCAGTTCGAGGGCCATGGCCTTGGTGAACCCTTCGACCGCATGTTTCGAAGCGCAATAAATCGTACGCTTGGGACCGGCGACATGTCCCATTTGCGATGACATGTTGAGGATAACGCCGGGTTTCTCAGCCTTCACCAGAACTTCCGCGATGGTGTGTGCGACGAAAAAGGCTGCTTTGACATTGAGATCCATCACCGCATCGAAATCGTCCCGTGTCAGTTCCGGCATGTATTTGGGACGGTTGGTCCCCGCATTGTTGACCAGAATATCATAGGGCCCTTTTTCAAGGAGGACATTGCGCGCGGCTTCATAATCCATGACGTCCAGCGTGTAGTAAGACGCTTTTCCACCCTGTTCATTTATACACTTACACACCTCGGCAATTTCATCTTCGCTACGGGCGATGATTTCAACTTCAGCACCGGCTTCGGCAAGTGCTGCCGCGGCCGCTACACCAAGGCCGCGGCCGCCTCCGGTTACCAGGGCCCGCCGCCCTTCCAGTCTGAATGACGGTGTTTTAGGGAGATCCATGAGACTTACTCCGCAGCTGTTGCATAAGGAATATTGCGACCGCCATAACGTCGCACGCGTACGTTGGCCTGTTCCGCATGGCCCGCAAAACCCTCCAGCATGCACAGGCGCGAACAATATTCACCGATCTGACTGCTCGCTTCATCGGTCAACACTTTCTGATAGGTGCAGGTCTTGAGGAATTTACCGACCCAGAGCCCGCCGGTATAGCGTGCCGCTGTTTTTGTCGGCAGTGTATGGTTTGTGCCAATGACCTTGTCGCCATAGGCCACGTTGGTGCGCGGACCCAGGAACAGGGCGCCATAATTTGTCATGTTGTTGAGGAAGTAATCCGGATCTTCGGTCATCACCTGAACATGTTCCGAGGCGATACGATCGGCTTCCGCAACCATCTCGTCCAGACTGTCACAAACAATCACTTGGCCATAAGTCTCCCAGGCTTCCCTGGCTATTTCCGCGGTCGGCAGTATTTTCAAAAGGCGGTCGACTTCGGCCATCGTATCGCGTGCGAGCTTTTCCGAATTAGTCAATAATACTGCAGGTGAAGTTGGGCCGTGTTCTGCCTGACCCAGAAGGTCGGTGGCACACATTTCACCATCGACGGTATCATCGGCAATGACTAGTGTTTCTGTAGGGCCTGCGAACAGGTCGATGCCCACTCGGCCAAAGAGTTGACGTTTCGCCTCAGCAACAAACATGTTCCCGGGTCCCACCAGCATATCGATGGGTGAGATGGATTCCGTGCCAAGAGCCATGGCAGCAATGGCCTGAACGCCGCCGAGAACGCAGATTTCATCTGCCCCCCCCAAATGCATTGCGGCGACAATCGCCGGATGCGGCCCACCTTCATGAGGCGGTGCCGAAGCGATGACCCTCTCAACGCCTGCGACCTTGGCGGTAACCACACTCATATGTGCGGAAGCAACCATGGGGTATTTCCCTCCCGGTACGTAGCAGCCAACACTGTTTACCGGGATGTTTTTATGACCGAGGATGACACCGGGCAATGTTTCAACTTCAATATCCTGCTGGGAGTCTTTTTGTTTTTTTGCGAAGTTTCTCACCTGTTCCTGGGCGAATTTAATATCTTCAAGGTCTCGCGGACTGACCTTGGCGACAGCCGCCTCAATTTCGGATTCGGACAGAAGAAAATTGGCCGGAGACCAGTTGTCGAATTTTTCGGAGAGTTCACGGACAGCAACGTCGCCCCGTTTTTCGACATCTTCGAGGATATTTTCGACAACGGTCCGGACCTTTGCATCCTGTTCGGCAATTTCCTCGGCACTTCGGCCTTCTTTGAGATAGCGGACCATGAAGGCTTTCCTCCTCTTGCAAGTTTATAAAGGACGTTGAAAAACGCCCCTTCTTTGAATTCGGGTTATCAGTTTGACGGATGTGTCCCTTCGTTTAGCGAAATCCACCGTTTAATTCAACTTATTGCACAATTTGAAGCCATAGTTTTGCGGGAATTTCACTGGTTCGAACCCACGCCGTAATACGAAGACCCCGTCAATTCGGAAATTTTCGTGCAGGGCTGCTATTCGGAGCGTCTATGGTATACTCATCCGAGGTCCAAAAGGCGCCTAATTGATTCTCCATACTGGATGCTGGCAGATTGTTTCGTGTCCTGGCAGAAATCAAATGCGAGACATTGGGCTTTTAGGGGATAGGACAACATACTGAATAATGGGCAGAAAAACAAATTGTCATCTCGTCATTCTCCGTTTTCTTGGATTGCTCGGCATACTGGGATTGTCGGCGTGCGCGAACTCCGGTTCTACGGGAACAGGTGGCTCTGGCGGCGGCGGGACATCGGGAGCTGGACCGGTGCTGTTGTCTCCCGGCCAGAATTCTGGTCAGACCAAACTTTCCGTAAGAGCAAAGCTGGATTCAAGTCAGGCTCGTCGGGCTATCGACAATTACCGGATCAATCGAAATGGAAAATCCAGCCCCTATCAGTTTACCGGTGCCGATCTCAATGGAGACGGGCGAGCTGAGATTTTGGTTTACTTCACAGGCGAAAACTGGTGTGCAAAGACAGGATGTACTCTGGCAGTGTTGACGCCGTCCAATCCTGGCTATCGAACGGTTACTACGATCAAGCGGGTGAAACTTCCTATTATGGTTGGGCTGAACTCCAAAAATGGCTGGCGTAACCTGATCGTCAAATCCGGGGGTGGCGGTATTGCCCTGCAAAATGTAACCCTTGAATTTTCCGGTAACGGTTATCCGGGAAATGCAACGCTGGTTCCCGGTATTCCGAGCGATGTACAGTTGCAGGGTGAAGTCCTGTTTGCAGAAGGCGGACAGGGACCGGTTCAGCTTGGTGGTACCGGCGGCTGACCATTATCGAAAACGTTCTTCAATACAATTTACAATCGGGAGTGGTGCCGCAATGTGAATCTGCCCGGCCTGTTGTTCCAGTGATTTAAGCCAATCAGGCTGACAAACTCAGGAAACGTCAATCCTGTGCAACCAGATCTTCATAGAGACAAAAGGGGGGATCCGATTTTTGGGCATCAAAAGTGGGTTCGTGAAGATAGACCGTCGAGCAATAAGGACAGATGATCTGGTCATCCGCACCCATGTCCAGATACACATGGGGATGATCGAAGGGCGGGCTGGCGCCCATGCAATTGAACTCCCTTACACCGATATGGATTTTCTCGGCGCCAACATCATTGCAAAAGTGTGGAACAGGATTCTCGGCCATATGTCTCTCAAAACCGTTGTCACGCTAAAGATGACTGTCTGAGCAATGCCATACACTAAGTTCCGATCGCGGAAAACAGATAATTTTGACTCTTAAGCGGATTTCGGCCAAACCTGTGCGCCTGAACGCTCTAATAAGAGGGATCGTTGAATGCCCCATTTTCGCTCGGACGGGATCAATATTCACTTCATCGATGAAGGGGCGGGGGAACCTGTCATTCTCATTCATGGATTTGCCTCGAATATCGCAACCAACTGGGTGAACACAGGTTGGACCAAATCCCTTCAGAGAGCGGGATTCCGCACCATAGCCCTGGACAATCGTGGTCACGGCGACAGCGAAAAACTCTATGATACAGAGGTTTATGGGGCTCCGAGTATGGCTGGAGATGTCGTGAATCTCTTGGATTACCTGGAATTGCCGTCGGCTTATGTCATCGGTTATTCCATGGGTGCTAGAATTTCCGCCTTTTTATCAATCCGCAATTCGGACCGCGTGAATAGAGCAATTTTTGCCGGACTGGGATACAACATGGTGCGCGGTGTTGGCGGGGCCGGGCCTATCGCCAAGGCTTTGGAAGCGCCAACAATCGATGACGTAAAAAATGATACGGCACGCACCTTTCGTGCTTTCGCAGAGTCGACTGGTAGTGATCTAAGGGCCCTGGCAGCGTGCATCAGAGCCTCTCGGGAAAAAATAACGGCCGATCAAATCGGAACGATTACGCGTCCTGTTCTGGTCGTCGTCGGCAGCAAGGACGTCATCGGCGGTTCGGCAAAAGGGCTTGCCGACCTTATCCCCGGGGGACGGCATTTGGACCTGCCCAATCGTGATCATATGACAGCCGTTGGAGATTTACAGTTCAAAGAAGCAGCGATCGCTTTCTTCTCCGAAGTCTGAGCCGGATATGCAGGCCCAGGGAAGACTGATTGTTCCGGTAATTATCCCGATATAGCAGAACATAAAAAGAACAAACGTAGATTTTCCAGGAAAAATGTCACAGTTTCCAAGAATTCCCGAGTGTTTCACAAGTATTTCTTCAGGTTTCTGCCCATAACAATTAACAGCTTGTTAACAACCAATTTCGAATCATATAGCGTTGTCTTCAATAGGGGGCCAGTGCATAGCTTGTGACAGTTCCACAAACTATGAGCTTGGACTTCTGCCCGACGACAGAGGGCATTGCCATCAGGATTGGCGAATTGTTTTGCTGGTAATGTGTCGACGTGCAGGGGATTCATCTCTGGCAGGGTTAAGACAGTTTCAAAAGTATCAATAGTCACCGGTTTGAAGTCGGACAGCTCTCGCGTCCGGAACAGGCAGGCGATGATGCTTAGAATCTGAGCCAGCGTATCATTTTCCACCCGTGGTGAAGTGTTCACCAGGAGGTGGACATTGTCTCCCTAAAGCTTTGGGTCTCGCACTGACGGTCAATAGTGACCGTTCCCGCTTATGGAGGCGGCCTATGAGAGTACTAATGAGCTTGTTCGGGGTACTGGCCGGTATCGTCCTGCTTGTCGTCTCTGCGGCGATGAACTGGCGGTTTGGTTTTAGTCTCGGGAAAACAGAACTCGATGCCCAGATCTATGCAGCTGCCAGCGCCGCCGCGGATGGCCTCAAAGCTTTGTTGCCGTTTTTCATTCTCTGGGCATTGCGCCAGAAGAATCTCGTTCAGGTCACCGCCGGCATCTTGCTGTGGTGCGTCTGTTCCGCCTATTCTCTGACGTCTTCCCTTGGATTTGCCGCCCTCAATCGTGCGGATACAGTAGGTGCGCGGGAAGCGCAGGCCGTACAATATTCGGATTTGCGCGCGGAACTGAAGCGGGCGCGGGAGAAACTTTCCTGGGTGCCCCAGCATCGTTCCATGGGCGAGGTTGATGCCGACCTGCAGTCTGTTCTGGCACAGCCCATTCGCAAAGGGCGGCGGACATTGGGAACCGTTGGCGAATACACCCAGAATTGCTCAAATGTGAATTTCCGCTCCCAGCGACTGTGCAACCAGGTGCTCAACCTGCGCAAGGAACTCGCTGTCTCCCGCCAGGCCTACAATCTGGAAACGCAGATCAGGGACCTTAAAAACAAGCTGGATGTGATGTCGGCGGAAACCCGGGCTGTGGCGACGGCGGGTGCTGATCCCCAGGCTAAAATGCTTTCAAATCTGATCGGGGTCGATATTCAAAAAGTCCAGATCGGATTGATTATTCTGGTCGCCCTATTGGTGGAGCTGGGTTCGGGGCTTGGACTGTTTGTTGCCTATGCACATATGCGGCCCAGGGAAGCTGATGAAGCTGTCAAAGCGGCAGATTCTAATTTCAAAGATCCGGAAACCATCACCATCGTACCGCCTCCTGCCAAGCGCTTGATGCCGCCGAACAATGATCTGAAGAGATTTCACGAACAATGGGTGGAGCCCGATGAAGATTCCAGCGTTACGGCGACGGAAATCTACGAACATTATCGTGTCTGGTGCGAGGTGTTTGGCAAAGACCCCATGGCCCTGCCGGTATTCGGCCGCAATTACAGTGAGATGGGCGTGCAGAAAGCCAAAATCGGCGGGAGAATTCGTTATATCGGTATTTCCCTCATACGCCCGGAGATCGAACTCGTGTCTTCCGATGGGGAAGCTGTGGCCTGAATTCAGATTGCGCGTTCCAAATTAATAGAAAATACATAGTAATTTCAGCTTAATAGGCGAAATTGCTTGTCCTTGAGCGCAATTGTTTCCTTGAACTTGCTCGTAAATGGGTTAGATGTAAAATAGGCATGCCGCTGATTGTCCGAATTGGGAGAAACAGGGTGTCTGTTCAACACACAGCTGAGAGGCTTGTGAAGGATTAAGTATGACGACGTCACAAAAACAACGGATTGATCGCTGTGATCCCGTTTGGTCGCAAGTGCGCATCGAGGCGGAAACTGCCGCTGAAAACGAACCCGTACTGGCAAGTTTTATGCACTCCACAATTCTGGATCACGACAGCCTGGAATCGGTAATTCTCCACCGTTTATCCCAGCGTCTTGGCCATCACGATCTCTCATTTGCCTCCCTGCGTCAGGCCTTGAGCATTGCTGTGGAAGCCGTTGGCGAATTTTCGGAGATCATACGTGCTGATCTTGCCGCCGTCTTCGACCGGGATCCCGCTTGTAATCGATTGATCGATCCCTTGCTTTATTTCAAAGGTTTCCATGCCCTTGAAACCCATCGTCTGTCTAACAGTCTTTGGAAAACGGGGCGCAGGGATTTTGCCCAATATCTGCAAAGCATGTCCTCCAGCGTGTTTACAGTCGATATTCATCCCGCGGCCCAAATTGGCAGGGGAATCATGTTCGATCATGCGTCGGGAGTCGTCATTGGTGAAACTGCGGTGATCGGTGACAATTCTTCACTGTTGCACGGTGTAACCCTTGGCGGTAGCGGCAAGGACACCGGCGATCGCCATCCGAAAATCGGCAGTAACGTCATGATCGGGGCCGGCGCAAAGATCCTGGGCAATATCCATGTGGGTGATTGTGCGCGTGTCGCAGCCGGAAGCGTTGTTTTGAAAGATGTGCCAACGCAAACCACAGTGGCCGGTGTGCCGGCGAAAGTTGTCGGCCCAGCCGGATGTCCGGAACCAGCGCGAACCATGAACCAGATGCTCGGGCTGGAAGAATCTGAGTAAAACCCGGGTTTTGGTGGACGGAGCTTTTCGCACGGAATCTCGTTATTGATGATTCGTTCCACTGAGTAGTCGAATACATATTCTTGGAAAGATTCAGGTTGACGACTGCAGTTTTGGCGATGATAACAAGTCGGTGAATTGAGATTGTCAGCCTATTAACACGACCCAGGAGGTGCCGGTGGAACGCGAAGAAATAGTCCGGCTTGAAACCTATCTGCGAAATAAATTTCAGCTTCAGACGATCGAAGTGCGCCAGCGCCCGAAAAAGGATGATTCCGCGGAAGTTTATATTGGCGATGAATTCATTGGAGTCCTGTTCAAGGACGATGAAGATGACGATCTTTCCTATAATTTTAATATGGCTATTCTGGATTTTGACCTGCAGTAAATTCCATTTGCGCAGCGTCTGAATGAACTGGCGTATTAACCGGGATCAATGCGATAGAGCCAATTAACAGTGTCAGTTAATAATCTTTTGGTTAACTGACCGGAAATTTCCACGGCATAGAAGTTGCAGCTCAGGACTCGAAACCTTTAATTTCGAGTCTTGCCGTGATGTCCGAGTTTTTCCTTTATGTCTATGTCTGCGCTTTGGGCTTCGGGCTCGCAGGTTTATTGGCCAGTCTGGAGCGTGTCCTCACCGGCCAACCCATGCGTTTTTCGATTGACCGTGAACAAAATGTTTCTTCCATACTGATTGATATAGGTATGAGGGTCATGGCCGGTCCATTTCTACTGGTGAGAAATTCCGTTCGCTGTGCCCTGACGGAAACGATCCCCGCTTCCTGGCTGGCAATCTTTGTTGTCATTGCCACGGTCTGGAGTTTTTTCACTGGAGTGCTGGTCGTCGAATTGCTATTCAGACTTTCGAACTGACAGCAGTTGACAGATCCGGGATCGTCCAGGTTGCGCGTTTGCAGTAGCGAAATCTATCTGCGCCGTATTCCTGAGACGCCAGGAGTGATCGACGATAGTGAGGGTTAAGAACCATGGCGCTTTATCAACTTGATCAAAATACCGTTCAGACACCCGGCGAGGGGCACTTTTGGGTCGCACCAAGCGCCGTGGTGTTGGGCAATGTGGAATTACAGCCTATGTCCAGCGTCTGGTTCGGCGCGGTACTTCGGGGCGACAATGAACCAATTGTCGTCGGAGAAGGTACAAATATCCAGGATGGTTGTGTTTTGCATACGGACCCGGGATATCCATTAACCCTCGGAAAGAATTGCACCGTCGGGCATATGGCTATGGTGCATGGTTGTACGGTGCAGGAAAACAGTCTCGTCGGCATCGGGGCAACTATTCTCAACGGATCTGTGATTGGAAAAAACTGCCTGATCGGAGCCCATACCCTGATACCCGAGGGAAAAACGATTCCCGATAATTCCATGGTCATGGGAACACCGGGACGTGTCGTCCGGGAATTGACAGACGATGAAATCGCCGGTCTGACGGCGACCGCTGGTCGTTATGTTCAAAACTGGCAGCGCTTCGCCAAAGGCCTCACAAAGCAGACAACCGCCTGACAGAAAGTCTGTGGCAGTGTCACGTCATTCAGTATTGTGATGAAAAAAAGCCGACACCAAATTAATGGTGCCGGCTGTCATTCAGGCTCAACAGGTCGGGGAAGGGTGGTGGTGGAATCGAGCCTGAATAGTGGGTGGTGCCCCCGTAATGAGTTGTCTTCCCTATCTGCGGTCCACATTTGACAGGGAAAGTGAATAATGGTCCGGTTCCGGAATCAAGGACATCCATATTCTCTGGTTTTTGTAGGATTGCCTTTTAATGAAATGATAGGGAACCTCGTTCCAGGCTTTGACAGCGTTGTTCTTGTTGTCGAGGATGAAATCGCCCTCTGAGGTACGGGCGGTTAAAACCGCATGTCCTTCGCCATTTTCATCAAGAACGACGGTTATCAGGAGTGAGCTCATTGGCCAGCCCCGTTCCATGAGCATGCGCCGTTTCAACAAAACATAATCTTCGCAATCACCATTATGTCGAGGAAACGTCCAGTATTCGAGTTCACCATAGAGATCGTGATCGGTAACCGGATTGACCGCATTGTTCACGGCACTGTTGATCAGAACCAGATCCTGCCAGCGCTGTGGCGAGAGTTCCACGCGATGGAAGGCTTGGGCCTCTGTTCGACATTCGTCGGGATGGCGATGGCAGAACTGCACATAGCCAATGGGCGGAAGTGAAACATTAAACACCCGCATATATTGGGATTCCTGGTTTTGTCCGGAGATCCAGACAGCGTTTTCCGCCGATGCCGGTGTCAAACCCAGAAATGCAAATAAGAGAAAAAGTGCTCCGAAACGCTGAGCATACATAACGACCCCCTGATTATTTAAGAGGGACTATGGCACAAAGATTTTTAGATACCGCAAACCAAACCCCTAAGATTTGAGCCTTATTAGGGGAAAGTTTTATGCAAATTGCAGCTTTTAAATTTTATCTAAATTTTTATCAATCTTCTTGAATTTCGACGACAGGTTCCCGAGCCAGCCTTTTTGCTTCAGGTGCCGGATCTCAACTAGAAACTGGACTTGATGTCGCTTTCGCTCTGAACGTTCAAGAATTCGATTCCTATTCCGGAGTCATGATGACGGACAACGCGGCCTCGCATCCTTCCCAGAGTGACTGTTTTTCCGACCTGCGGGCGGTTTTCAAGCATAATTGACGCGCCGCTGACGGAAACGTCGATAACCTGACAATCGATGCTGTCGGCCTCATCTACATGCAGGGTTTGGTGCGGTGTTTTCGGAATTATGCGTTCATGACGGCGTTCCTCGGGCAATCCCATGGACTTGCTGTTGACAATCCAGGTCAGCTGGTCCGCGAGTTTGTCACGCTTGTAGTCCGATGCCGATAATCCCAATGCGAAGCCACCGTCAAAGCAACGTACTATTGTGCCGTCAATTCGGCCAACCTGATCAATGTAGGCGACAATATGCTCGCCCACCTGTCCTTCGACAGGGGACAAAAGGGCCGCGCCACCAGGGGAGATGTTCATCAGTTTGCAAGGATATTCTTGCTTATTCTCGCGCATCATTCGGCCCAGTAGTTTGAGCTTCACACGAAAATGTCGCCGACGATCATGTCTAAGGGAATAAGGCGGGTTGGC
Source organism: Methyloligellaceae bacterium (assembly GCA_051009705.1). Taxonomy (GTDB): domain Bacteria; phylum Pseudomonadota; class Alphaproteobacteria; order Rhizobiales; family CAYWUX01; genus JANQOC01. Next base: position 14,699 of record JBPCWG010000034.1, read on the forward strand.
ATTGGATTCGATGGGTTCAAGAATTGTTTCATTCATATCTTGCTCAGATCAATATCAATGCAGAAATGTCGGCATGGGCTTCGAACTGTCGTCAAGTGCCCCACCAACTTGCTGCGCCTTCGTTCCAAAAATCGTCCTTAGAACATACGAAGATCAGGGTTAATGAATTGCTAAATCACGCGCATTTGGAAGAAATATTGGGGGATTGACGACGATATCACAAATATTCGATCAAAGTTGGGGCCGTGGGGGTGAAAAGTTTTATTGCTTCTCCATCTGGCCGCCATCATAGACACGAAAAATTTGCCGATTGATTTGGACAATTCTGGAACCGTCACAGGATTGTTCCGTATCCATATAGCGGATTTCCGGACGCTCGGTCGCAGACCGACGATTTTCCTGGTGCGGGTCCATGTTGTTCCACTCTTGCTCGATTTTAATGGGTTCGAGGCAATCGAGCTCAAGCTCCACCAATTTACAGGACCCGAGCCAGTATTGATCTTGTTCAACCGATATCGATCCCAGAAGGCGGGTTATTGTCGTGTTCTGTTCCGTATGAAGGAGTGGTAAAATAATCATTTCAAACCGCGCCGATCGGTCCGACTTTGTTCGACCCTGAAATTTGACCAGTGTCGCCTGCCCGTTCCGGGTCGCTTCCTCGAGTAGACGGTAAATATTTGGATGATCGGATTCTCGCCACATCTGGCAAAAATCTCTTCCACGAAGTTCCTGGCCGAATTGCTGACACAGACGAGTCCCCGCCAGGCGAAAAGCGTAAGATCCATTCGTTTTTAGTTCGAGGATGAAGGTTTCAGGCAGAATGGAATAAATTTTTGAAGGTTCGATTTCCATTCGGCTGGGTGCCGGACGGCCGCCCCTGATTTTATCCCAGTATGAAAGGAGCTGCAGGGTGGTGTGTTTCTCAATGCCACGAGATTGATTTTGCATATACGTTCTTTTTTATATATTTAACAATAAGTTACGCTTAACTGTTTGTGGTCTGGTACGGTGCTGTGTTAGAGAGCAAATATCCGTACGTCATGTAAAGCAGAAACAATGCCACCCCACTGTTCGAAGAGAAATCGGACCACGAATTGTGATCAAATGGTTAACAAAGGCGGCTCTGTTCCGGAACGGACCTGTTCACAACGATGCAAAAAGTTTATATGCGTTGTGAACAAGGAATAAGAGTTGCCGAACAAATCCCCCATATTCAATATCCCCGCGAGTGTTGTCTGGTCATTGGGGCTTGTCGTTTCCGTCCAGCTCTACAGGCAATGGCTTGGTCCGGAGGCAGACTTTGATTTTGTAATTTCTCTGGCCTTCATTCCGGCCCGTTACACCGGTCTGGTTTCGGGAATCCCCGGGGGCGAAGCCAGTGCTTATTATTCTTTCCTGACTTATATGTTTGTCCATGGTGACTGGACGCATTTGGTCATCAATTCTCTTTGGCTGCTGGCCTTCGGCTCGGCGGTCGCCCGCAGGATCGGAGACATTAACTATGTGCTTTTTTCGATATTGTGCGGGCTCGGGGGCATTCTCACCCATCTGTTCATTCACTGGGGTGACGTTAGTCCTGTCGTTGGGGCTTCTGCGGCCATTTCAGGACAAATGGCCGGGGCCATTCGTTTCATCTTTGGTGCCTACAAATACGGTCAACTGGCTGAAAGTCGGATAGATCCCAAAGGCACACGCCTGGTTGGAGTTGTTGAAGCTCTGAAAGATCCGAAGATTGTGGTCTTCCTCCTTATCTGGCTTGGATTAAATGTTTTGGTTGGGGTCGGCGGGGTTTCCATTGGTCAGTCCGCCAGTGTTGCCTGGGAAGCTCATATAGGTGGCTTTATCACTGGTCTCCTGCTATTCGGGATAATGGATAAATTGCATGCCCGTAACGTTTCGTCCTCATCGGAAAACTGGGACGAGGATTGAGTGCAGGTTTCCACTGGTGAGAAACCGAGCGTGCTCGTGAATTCTGTGCGGGGATCTGGATGGAAAAGGCTGCCTCCAGATGTTTTATAAAGTATTCATCCGGAGGCAGTGCATTTGAGTTCCCGTTCGTAATTTGTCGGGGGGGCAAATGAAATCGGGAACCGCTGAGCACCTAAATCGGCACCGGTGTTCGTGATCAACAATGTCACGACGACACGACTGGCTAAACACACAGTTGCGTGAGGTTTGGGCGGGAATTGCTATCTTATCTCCGCAATTTAAAAATAAAATCACTTTGAGCGGACCCGGGATTTGAGTTCTGCTTGACCCGGCTGGTCAGAGTTACATTCACGACTTCTAAACTCTCTTCACTTGCATTTGATAGAGAGTGATTA
>JBPCWG010000035.1:0-14796 GCA_051009705.1 Methyloligellaceae bacterium
CAGGTAGTGGCGAAACGACTGGTTCATCGCAGAATTCAAGCTGCCGCTGATCATTAAGGGTCACTCGCCTTTCGCTCCAGATATTGTCCCGATAAATGAACTGCTGAATCGGCAGAGCATCGAGAAATTCATTGGCGATCAGAATTGATGTCTGCGGCGGGACTGTGGTCACCCTGTCATGCCAGGTGATTTGTCCCTCCCAATGGGAAAGGGTCTTCTTCTGCAGGTCTCGCAGCGACCTGCTGGTTTCCACGAGATGAACGGCGCTCCCCTCGCGCACCTCGGGACGAATAGCGAGAGTCCGCAATATGTCGGACATCAGCGTGCCCCGTCCGGGTCCGACTTCGACCAGGTTAAATGATTGTGGCGCGCCGAGAAGCTGCCAGACACTCAGAATCCAGATCCCGATCATCTCCCCAAATATCTGAGATATTTCCGGGGCGGTGATGAAATCACCGTCACGCCCGAAGGGATACCGGCTTTGATAATAGCCATGTTGCGGATGGGACAAACAAAGTTCCATATAGTCCGCCAATGAGATGGACGCTTTTTCGTGTATTTTCTGATGAATGAGTCTTTCCAATGACGACAACTCTGAAGTCATGACTAACGGTGTGCTTGCAGGCTTGGATTTTTCCTGCATATCGCAAGCAGGCCAATGCCGATAAGAAACAGCGGGATCGAGTAAATTATTCCCGCGGAATAGGGAATGTGTTCGAGACCCGGGACCGGATCGCCAACGCGGAAAATTTCCGACACAATACGCCCCGCTGCCATTCCGGAAAGGAACATGCCCGAAATCATGCCGGGAGTCCTGAGCCAGTTTCGATGGTGAATGAGAAACCACAAAACCAGGAACAGAATTGCCCCCTCGAGAAGAGCTTCATAGAGCTGACTGGGGTGGCGCGGCTCCGGCCCTGCCGCCGGGAAAACCATGGCCCAGGGCACATTTGACACCTTACCCCAGAGTTCGCCATTGATAAAATTTGCAATTCTGCCAAAGAACATGCCGATGGGCACAGCCGCACAAACCAGATCACCGACGAAAAATGGCGATACCCCCTGTTTGCGCGCGAACAGGATTATCGCCAGGACGGTACCAATCAAGCCGCCATGAAAGGCCATTCCACCATTCCAGATTTTGAAAATTTCAAGCGGGTTCTGGAAATAGAATTCCGGGTGATAAAGAAGAACGCTCCCCAGCCTGCCACCGACGATCACACCAAGGGTCACATAGATGATGAGATCATCGAGCAGATTCGGTTTGATTGGCGGACCATCAGGCCACATATTGTTATTTGCCAGCAGGCGGCGCAGGTAAAACCAGCCAAGGAGCAACCCCGCCATATAGGCAAGTCCATACCACCGGATGGCAATCGGTCCAATTTCCAGTGCTACGGGATCTATTGCCGGAAACGGCAGAACAAGTAAACCTGTCGGCATCGACTTTCCTTCACCAGGACCGGCTCAATTCTCACCATGTCGAGACAGTTGCCCGCGCTTTTGCCGCCTGTCAAGGTCTCGATGCCGCATATCGCGCACACTTGATGCGGTAGACCCCAGTCGCCATATCTTCTAAGTAATCAATTCATCGGATATAGTCCGATGAAAATTTGTCACAGAAAACTGAAGGATTCAGGTCCCAATGACCCAGACGAACAATCGATTTTTCGATGAATTGGCAAAACTGATGACCGATGCCGCCGGTGCCGCCAGCGGAGTGAGGAATGAGTTCGAGACCATTCTGCGCAGCCAGGGGGAACGGATCCTAAGGGAAATGGACCTTGTTCAGCGGGAAGAGTTTGAAGCTGTGAAAGAAATGAGCCGCAAGTCCCGCGAGGAGAATGCGCGTCTTCAGGCCCGACTCGATGAGATGGAAGAGCATATTCAGGCTGTCGAAGCCGAGCTTGTTGTCCTGCGCAAACCGAGACCCGTTCGCAAACCCTGAATGCGAGCCTATTCATAGTTTTCACAGAAAGTATGTGTGCCCGGGGGGGGCACCGCCACTTCTCCTGAAGTTCAGAAGATCCTGATTTTTCTTGCTGCAGTCGAATTCGAACCTGCATTGACCAGCCATATTGGATGTCACTTCGAGGTGACCTTCCATCAGCAATGTTTCCCCAATCATGTTGCCTTGGACCCCGGAAAACCATTCAAACTGTTGAAAAACAGGCTTAAACCGGTCCATTTATTCATAAATCCTCAATTTCACGTGGACAAATCCCTGGTCCTCTTGCGACTCATCAGTCCCTCGGATTAGCTCTACATACTGTGGATTCGTAATGAATGACGGCGTGGCTATGCAGACCGGTAAGTCAATTATTCGGATGCAGGCACGTCCTGAATGTCAGTCCGGCCAATTCAAAAACCGGAAGGACAATTTAGAGACCGGAAGGGTATCGTTAAAAACCAACAAGGCGCATTCAAAAGCCATTAAGGCAAAAGGGCATAAGCCAATAGGGCAAGAAGGCGATCAAATCCACAAAACGTGAGGGGCACACATGGCTACAACGGAACCGGATTATGATCGGGTTAAGCATCCGATTGACATTATTGAAAAGATGGCAGTGGTAAACAGCTGGGTTTACGAAAGAACTGCCGAGGATGAGTTAACGATAAATGTGTCAGGGTCCTGGTCGGACTACCACCTGTCACTGAACTGGCGGGATGATCTTGAAGCCTTGCATTTAGCCAGCGCTTTTGATCTTCGGGTTCCGAAGGAAAAGCTGACTGAAATGTATCGGTTGGTGGCCAATATCAACGAGCAGCTTTGGCTCGGGCACTTCGATCTCTGGGCTCAGGATGGAATTCTCCTGTATCGCCAGAGCCTGATGCTCAACGGGGCGCAGGCAACCGGTAAACAATGCGAAGCCTTGCTGTTTGCCGCTTTGGATTCGTGCGAACGCTACTATCAGGCCTTTCAATATGTCGTCTGGGCAGGTAAAACAGCGCGGGAAGCTTTATCGACCGCAATGTTTGAAACCGACGGACGCGCATGACGAAACAAATTGACGGTCCCCTGTATCTCGTCGGGGCCGGTAAGATGGGCAGCGCCCTGCTGTCAGGCTGGCTGGCTGAAGGTCTGGATCCGGAAAAGGTTATTGTTCAGGATCCATCACCTCCAGCGGATGCGAAATCTCTCTTTGAGCAGCACAATATCAGTTGCGGAAAGTCGCCTGAACTTGCAGGTGCGGCAAAGATCATCGTTCTGGCTACCAAGCCGCAAATCTTCGACAATGTTCTGCCCGGGCTGGTGAAAAAACTCGATGATCGGACTCTAATTCTTTCGATTGCCGCCGGAAAAACGATTGCCGATATTCAGTCAATACTCGGGCCACGGCCGATTGTCCGGGCTATGCCCAACACACCCGCGGCTGTTAATGCCGGAATTACCGTTGCCGTTGCCAATGACCGGGTCAGCGATGATCAAGTTCAACAGGCGCAGTCGTTGCTCGGCACAGTTGGGGAGGTTGCGTGGATCGATGAGGAAAGTCTGATGGATGCCGTCACAGCGGTGTCCGGCAGCGGGCCGGCCTACGTGTTTCTACTTGCAGAATGTTTAAGCAGGGCGGCGGAAAAAGCTGGTTTGTCACCGGAACTCGCCCAGTTACTGGCACGCAAGACCATCTGGGGTTCCGGGGTTCTACTGGACAGATCCCCGGAGACGGCCTCAACACTGCGGTCAAATGTGACTTCTCCCGGTGGTACCACGGAAGCCGCCCTGAAAGTGCTCATGAGCGAATCGGGACTGGCGGAGTTGCTGGAAGAAGCCGTAAATGCGGCGAAGAAGCGGTCTCGCGAACTTTCCTCCTAATTAATCCTGAACCACGAAACTCTTCATTGGCCCTATACATTCTGTCAAAACACCCAATATAATTGACGTGAGTATTCGACAGGGACCAGGAATGTTTGAAAGTTTTACGAAAAAAGAACGGATCATCAGTGCCACTTTGAGTGAGTTGGAAACAACGACCTGGCAAAGCCTGACACTTGTTGAGATCGCCCAGCGGGCAGATCTCAATCTTTCCGAACTGAGATCTGAGTTTTCATCCAAGTCGGGTATTCTGGAGGAGTTTTCCCGGGCTATCGATGATGAGGTTTTAAGAACTTACCGCGCTGATGCGGGAGATACGGTGCGGGATCGACTGTTTGACGTTTTGATGACCCGGTTTGATCTGCTGCTTCCCTATCGCCCGGTACTCAAACGAATTTTTGATGAATTTGGCGGTCGCTTCACAGCTCCTCGTTCACCGCTCCGACACTTGCTCGGGTCCCAGTACTGGATGTTGACCGCAGCAGGAATTGATGTTGAGGGGCCCATGGGAATTGCCCGTTTGTCCGGTGCAGCTTCCCTTTATGCCCAGGCCTTTTCCCGCTGGGTTGAAGATGATGATCCGAGCCAGGCCAAGAGTATGGCTTTCCTGGATCGTCGGCTCAGAAGAGGAGAAAAACTTCTCGGTCGGCTGGCGCTTGTCCAGGAAACCTGTTCTCGACTTGGCACAGTCCTCGGGAGCAGAAACCGGGGGCGAAAAGGCAAAAACATGCACGAAACACCGCAGGCTGCGGAACAGAGTGGTTGAAATTGAAGGGGGCCGCTGCAGCAATGACAGAGTCGGAAATTTCATTTGAAGACTTTTTAAAAGTCGATATCCGCATTGGTGAAATTCTTGAGGTCCATCCCTTTCCGGAGGCCCGAAAACCGGCATTCATACTGATGATCGATTTTGGCGAGGATATCGGGATCAAAAAAAGTTCGGCGCAAATTACGGTCCATTATTCTCCCGATGAACTGGTTGGACGTCAGGTGGCCGCTGTCGTGAATTTTCCGCCAAGACAGATCGGTCCGCTCATGTCCGAGGTGCTGACTCTGGGATTTCCCGATGACGCCGGTGAAGTTGTCCTGTTTTCTCCCGATATTCGAGTGCCCAAAGGCGCGCGGCTCTTTTAATTGAGCTATTATGGGTTGAAAACCTGTTGTTTCGGATCCATCGGCGAGACCTGGGGGATGGATAAACGGGCGCGAAGGCCACCTGAATCACTTTCCTCGAGTCTGATGTCTCCACCATGATTGCGAACAATATCCCGTGCGATGGCCAACCCTAGACCGGAATTCCCCTTGTTCTGATTGAGCGGTGAGTCGAGCCGGTAGAACGGTCGGAATACTTCTTCTCGGTCTTCAACGGCTATCCCGGGTCCGTCATCATCAACTTCAATTGTCAGACGTCCATCCCGGACATTGGTTTTGATGGTAATATTTTCGCCAAATCGCGTGGCATTGCTGACAAGATTTGTCAAAGCGCGTTTGAAAGACTGCCGCCTGACATAAGCATAGACATTTTCTGTGGGGGTCGACACATCAAACTTTTTCCCCGTCAGTTCGAATTCGGAACAGATTTCGTCGACGAGTTCCGTGATATCCGCTTCAACAGTTGCTTCGCCGCTGTCACCCTTTGCAAAAGCCAGATAGTCTTCAAGCATATGCTGCATTTCGTTGACGTCGGACCTCATTGCGTCAATTTCCGGTTTGTCCCCGAGCATCGCGAGCTGAAATTTAAAGCGCGTCAGGATAGTTCGAAGATCATGGCTGACCCCTGCAAGCATAGCTGTGCGCTGGTCCACATGGCGTTCGATCCGGTCACTCATCTTGATGAAGGCCCCGGCAGCAGTTCGGACTTCCTTTGCGCCACTGGGTTTAAAATTTTGGGGCACCGCCTGGCCCATCCCAAACCGGTCCAGGACTTCCGCCAGGTTCAATATGGGTTTGATCTGGTTTCGCAAGAAAAGGATGGCAACGGTAAGGAGCACGAGGGATGTTCCGATCATCCACAACAGGAAAATGTGGGAATTGGATGCATAAGTCTGACTTCTCCGGGCAATAACCCGGAACAGGGCGCTATCCAGTTTGACCTGGATCTCAATAAACCGGGCTCGCGCTACCGTATCTATCCAGAAAGGTTTTTTTACCAGATTGCTTAGTTCCCTGGACAATGTCCGATCCAGGAGATCGAAAAACGGCTTGGACCTTGGCGGCGGCAGATCCCCGGGCGGCAGGATTTGCACAGTAAGTCCGAGTGTATCTTTGGCCATGTTGACAATGACTTCGCGATTTTCCGGCCGTTTGGGAAGAAATTCATACATCGATATAAGCAGGGCGACATCCTTGCTGGTCGCCCGTGACAATCTCTGGGTAACGGTTTCCCAGTGTCTTTCCATGAATACAAAGGTCACCACGGATTCGAGGATCACAATGGGGAGAATGATGATCAGCAACGCGCGGGCATAGAGCCCTTTCGGCAGGTACGAAGTGAGTTTCGCAATCGCCGTATCCACGAGCTTCAGAAATCGACGCAGATATAGAAGCAACCCGTTCAAAGGCGCTTTCAAATATTTGTACTTCGCAGAGCTTTCGTCGAGTAGGGCCATGGAATTGTTCAGGATGCATCGTTGGAGATGCATTGTTCAAGTTCTGCAGTAACAATTTCTTTCAAATACCGGAAATCATTCTTCGCTATTCAGCGTGCAGTATATATCCCTTCCCGCGGACTGTCTGCAAGTACACGGGATTTGACGGGTCGACCTCGAGTTTTCTTCGTAGCCGGTTAATCTGTACATCCACCGCACGTTCGCTGCCATTGACGCCCGAAGTTGCTAATTCATGACGCGGGATGGGAGATCCGGGTCGCTGGGCAAACAGTCGAAGGAGATCGCGTTCCCGTTCCGTCAGCTTCACGCTTTTGCCTTCCTTTTTCAATTCACCCCTGGCGATATGGAAAACGAAACTACCCATTTGCAACTCGCCGGCTTCATCATTATTGAGCTCTGCTCGTCTGAGAACATTGTTGATCCTGAGGAGCAGCTCGCGTGGCTCGCAGGGTTTCGGGACATAATCATCGGCACCGGTCTCCAGCCCTTTGATCCGCTCTTCCGGTTCTGAACGTGCTGTCAGCATAATGATCGGAATGTCGGATGTCTGGCGAATTTCTCTAGCGAGTACGGTTCCGTCATCGCCGGGCATGGTAACGTCGAGTACGAGGAGATCGAAAATTAGCCCGCGCATAGCAGACCGCGCGACATCTGAATTTTCGGCCAGCGTGACACGAAATCCGTTTTCGATCAGATATTTTCCGATCAGGTTGCGTATGCGGCTGTCGTCGTCAATGACGAGAATATGAGAAGCTTCATCAGAAATTGCATTACAGAATTGCGAATGTACAGCAAGCTCACTGACGGCCATAATTAACTCCTCGTATAAACTAGCGGCGTTCCCAGCAATTTTGAAACTTCGATCTTATCGTCATTAGTGATCATACTGTACAGGAAATATTTGATCGCATCACGATGTTCTTCATCAATTTTCTCCAGGGCTCCTGCAATTCTCTTCAATTGCGGTTTTGAAAGATCCTGCGCCAGCTTTGCACCTTTTTCCGTCACATAGAGATGTCTTTCCCGTCGGTCCCGGCTGCCAGCGTGTTGTTCGATAAATCCCTCTTCCACTAATTGTTTGAGGACTCGAGCCAGGCTTTGTTTCGTAATTTTCAAAATATCGAGCAGATCGGCAACGCGCAAACCGGGTTGGCGATTTACAAAATGCAGTACCCGGTGATGGGCCCGCCCAAAACCAAAGGCATGCAAAATTTCGTCGGGCTCTGACACGAAGTCCCTGTAAGCAAAAAACAACAACTCGATGACGGGCATCAGGGAGTCGATGTCCTGCGGCGCTGAACGCGTCGAATTTTCATTCGCGAATTTGATCCCGGATGTCTCACCCACGTTGGGCCTCCAAATTAAATTACGTCAGCCATGTTGACATATTTTTATCAGATTGATACAGCTGACACGTGAAAAGTGCAAATGTTTAGTGACATAAAGTCCGGATGGACCCATAGGATCGTCGAATTTGACGCTGAAAATTAGCTGGAACTCGAGAGTTCTCGTATTTTCTAGATTTGATGCACCGTCATCAATAATCTACCAATCGGTCCAATATGGCTGGAGAAAACTGGAGGAAACAGGTCATGGCGGGTGCTTCCTACGACAATCGAGAAGGCGTCATTTGGTACAACGGCGAATACGTCCCGTGGGCGGAGGCGAAGCTGCATGTATTGTCGCATGCCCTGCATTACGCGAGTTCGGTGTTCGAAGGCGAAGCCGTTTATGAGGGCGAGATCTTCAAACTCGAAGAGCATTCGGAACGTCTGCATACTTCCGCGGGAATGCTCGATTTTGAGATTCCCTATTCCGTTGAGGAAATCAACAAAGCCTGTCGGGAACTTGTAAAAATCCAGAATATCACCGATGGATATGTCCGTCCCGTTGCCTGGCGCGGAAGCGAGGAAATGGGTGTCTCAGCCCAGTCGACGCGTATCAACTTAGCCATTGCGACATGGAATTGGGGTTCTTATTTCGATCCATCGGAACGCCTCAAAGGCTTGAAACTTGCGATTGCAAAGTACCGTCGCCCGGATCCCGCGACTATCCCGTCCAAGGCGAAGGCCGCCGGATTGTACATGATCTGCACACTGGAAAAACACCGGGCCGAGACCGCGGGGTACGCCGATGCCCTGATGTACGATTGGCGGGGACAGGTCGCCGAATGTACAGGGGCCAATATTTTCTTCATCAAGGGAGATACGATCCACACGCCGACGCCGGACTGTTTCCTGGATGGCATAACCCGCAGGACCGTGATCGGATCCGCAAAAAAACGCGGGCTCGAAGTTGTCGAGCGGGCGATAATGCCTGACGAACTCGATGATTTTGATCAGTGCTTCATCACCGGTACGGCTGCGGAGGTGACGCCTGTTTCGGAAATCGGCGATCACAAATTCCATGTGGGGGAAATTATCGAAACCCTCATGAACGATTACAATGAAATCGTTCGCGCCCATCACGTCGTTGAGAAGTCCGCCTGAAGAGATTGATTAAAGTTACACGAGCGAACCACCAACGGAACGGTGCCGCTGCCCAGGAAGCGGTTACTCCGCTGCCCGAGGTTTTATCCAGCGTTTTTCCGAGTCCTGGTCGCTCGATCTCTCTTCGACCCAGTTTTCTCCGGACACTCGCTTTTCCTTTTTCCAGAACGGCGCATTTGTCTTCAGGTAATCCATAAGAAATTCGGCTGATTCAAAGGCGTCGAGCCGGTGCTTTGATGCGGTGACAACAAGTACGATGTTATCGCCGGGAAACAGTGTGCCATATCGGTGGACAATGAGGCTGGCCTGCAGGGGCCATCGATCCTGTGCCTGGGTCTCTATCCGTTGGAGCTCGTTTTCCGTCATCCCGGGATAATGTTCCAGATGCATGGAAGCCAGGGCATCCGGTCCGCTGTCAGCGCGCACTGTACCGGTGAACGTCACAATTGCGCCGATCCCATGATCGCCTGCTCTTATGCGTTCAACTTCATGTCCAATATCGAAATCCTGTTCCTGCACACGAATCATTTCTGCGATCACCCTCCCGTCACGGGTGGGAAAAAAGCAATTTCCCTTGCGTCATTGAGATTTTCAGAGTGCTGAACATGAGTCTGGTTTATGGCGACACGTACAAGATCGCTTTGGGCGAAGGCATCCTCAAACTCCGGACCTCTTTGTTTCTGCCATAAAATGAGTTCACCCACAGTCGCAACATCGTGAGGCAGGTCAATTTCTTCCTGCTCTCTTCCAATTTTTTCCCTGATCCAGGCAAAGTAAAGAAGTTTCATGGAACCATTCGAAAAAGTTTAGCGGTCGATTACATGTTTCAACCCAGCACGGAAATAGTCATAGCCCGTATAAATCGTCAACAGCGCTGCGATCCACAGAAGCGACAATCCAATGAGCGAGGTCCAGGCAAATACTTTATCTCCCGCCGGTGAGACAATCAAAAATCCGATGGCAACCATCTGTGTCATGGTTTTCCATTTGGCAAGCTGGGTTACCGGCACGCTGACGTGCAGCTCGCTCAGATATTCGCGCAGACCTGAAACGAGAATTTCGCGGCTGAGTATGATCAGGCCCGCCCACAGTGACCAGCCGGCAATCGTCTGGTTGGCAGCCAGCATGAGCAGCGCCGCCGACACCAGGAGCTTGTCGGCGATGGGATCCAGCATGCGCCCCAGGCTGGACTGCAATTTCCACATGCGGGCAAAATAGCCGTCGAGAAAGTCAGTAATTCCCGCGGTAACAAAAATCGCCAGGGCAAGCCAGTAAGAATAATCGCCTTCAAGAAAAAAACAGCCGACCAATGCCGGGACGGCGGCAATTCGTCCATAGGTCAGCAAATTAGGCAGACTCATTAAAGCAGAATTTGGTGCGGCTTGATCCATGGTTCACTATGTACATCACGCGGGAACGGGGTCAACATGCGATTTCCCCGGAATATGACGGCGAATTTCAATTTAACGTGCAAATCCCGCACAAATTAGCCAACCTGCGTAAAATATGCATGAATTCGTTTGGCAAATTCCCGGCTAATTCCTTCAACGGACAGAAGGTCGTCGACCCCTGCACGGGCAATTGCCTTTGTCGAACCGAAATGCTGCAACAGGGCGCGTTTGCGTTTTGGGCCAATTCCCGAAATATCGTCCAGAGGATTCTTGGTTAAAGCCTTTTTTCTCAGGGCCCGATGCGAGCCGATGGCAAATCTGTGTGCTTCATCCCTGAGACGTTGAATAAAGTAAAGTACGGGATCCCGGGATTCGAGCAAAAATGATTTGTTTGCGCGAACATGAATATGTTCGCGGCCCGCATCCCGCTCGGGTCCCTTGGCCACAGCGGCCACACGGATGGAGGAGAGGCCGAGTTCCTCAAGTATGTCGCGGGCGGCGGAAAGATGTCCGGCACCGCCGTCAATCAGTAACAGATCGGGCCAGGATTCGAACGAACTGCTGTTCTCAATTTCCTCCGGATCTCCAGAGTTTTCATGTGATTTATTCTCTCCGGCAGTCTTGATCAGCCGACTGAAGCGGCGATGCAGGACTTCTTTCATCATCCCGTAATCATCACCTTTCTCCAGTTTCTCGGATTTAATGTTGAACTTGCGATAGTGCTTTTTCAGGAATCCTTCCGGTCCCGCGACAATCATTGCACCGACCGCATGTTCCCCCTGAATGTGGCTGTTGTCGTAGACTTCGATTCTATTCGGCGGGTCATCCAAGGCCAGGCATTTGCCGAGGGCATCAAGCAGTTTTCTTTGCGTTGCCGATTCCGCCAGGCGTCGTCCGAGTGCTTCCCGGGCATTGACAAAAGCATGTTCCACGAGCTTGCGTTTTTCCCCGCGCTGGGGAACCAGCACATCAACTTTGATCTCAGCCCTGACGCTTAAGGCTTCGGATAGAAGCTGCTGATCCGGTACTTCGAGATTGAGAAAGATTGTTCTGGGACTTGGCCGATTATCGTAAAACTGGGCGATAAAGGATCCGAGAACTTCGCCGTCGGGAATGGACCTATCGGCACGGGGAAAATAGGATCTGTTCCCCCAGTTTTGACCGTTGCGGAAAAAGAATGTCTGGATGCATCGCTGTCCACCTTGCTGGAACAAGGCAAAAACGTCCGCATCTTTAACGCTCTTGGGATTGATCCCCTGAGAGGCCTGGATATGGGACAGCGCCTGCAGGCGGTCCCGGTAGATGGCCGCCTGTTCGAAGTCCATCGCTTTGCTGGCTTCTTCCATCTGTTCCACGATCCGTTTGCGGACGGCATCACTGCGGCCATTCATGAATTCGTTCGTGTCATGCACAAGCCGCTCATAGTCCGGCAGCGAGATTTCACCGGTGCAAGGCCCGGCACACCGCTTGATCTGGTAAAGGAGACAGGGGCGGGTACGAGAGTGGTAGACCGAGTCCGTGCAGGTCCTGAGAAGAAATGCTCTCTGCAGGACATTTATCGTCATATTGACGGCTCCAGCGGATGCAAACGGACCATAGTAGTCATTCTTTTCCTTGCGTGCTCCCCGGTGCTTCAACAGTCTCGGCGCTTCATGTCCCCTGGATATCATGATGTACGGGAACGATTTGTCATCCCGCATGAGCACATTATAGCGCGGTTTGAGGCGCTTTATGAGATTGGCTTCCAGCAACAGGGCTTCGGATTCGCTGGCGGTGGAGACGAACTCCATGGAAACCGTACTCGCAATCATGCGTTGAATACGGACCGTATGTCCGCTCAGCCGGGCATAACTCTGAACCCTGTTTTTGAGATTTTTGGCCTTCCCCACATAAATGACGTCGCCGTTGCCATCGATCATGCGATAGACACCCGGTGCCGTGGTCAGGGTTTTCAGATATCGCCCAATGACTTCCGGACCTTTCGCAAGCTGGTTCGAAGCCTGCGACCCGGTTTCTTTCTGTGCCGGCAAATTTTGCTGCTGATCTTCCGAGGACATTCCGGTCGACACAATCTTCCCGTTGGCTGCGTTTCGCGTTCTAGTCTAAGTTCTTTTGCCGCTCAATTTCAATTCCGACGGTCCGGCAATCGTCGATGACGTCGGGTTTTTCGATGCGTACACGTACCGCGGCGACCCGATTGTCCAGAAGGCACTGTTCGGCGATGCGTTCGGCCACGGTTTCGATGAGATTGACGTGTTCGCGATAGCAGATTTCCTTGATCTGCTTGACAACGGTTTCGTAGCAAACAACATTATCAAGCTGGTCGTCGTGAGGGAACTCGTCTTCAAGAACATCGAGTTCGACAGAAATGACCAACCTCTGCTGCCGCACCTTTTCTATTTCATAGATGCCGACATAGGCCAGGACCTCCAGGTCGCGAACGAACACTTTGCGAACTCTAGCAACAGGTTCGCTATAGGCCTGGGGTTGAAGGAGTTTTGATTCTGCCATGGTGGATCGCATTCTCGTCAAAAGTCTTCGCCGGTGGCGACGTCAGGGGTTTTCCATGCAATGTGCTGGCCGCCGTCAAGGGCGATCATCTGCCCGGTCATGGATGGCGCGTCAAGGATAAAGCGAATGGCGTCGGCAATTTCCTGCGGATTGGTACTGAGTTCAAGAGGGAGCAATTTTTTCTGGTTTTTGAAAATTTCCGGCGTTTGGTAAACACTCTGCAATACCGGACCAGGTCCGATCGCATTGACGCGGATGCGTGGCGCGAGTGCCTGGGCCAGCGTCTGGGTCGCTGTCCAGAGCGCAGCCTTGCTGATTGTGTAGGAAAAAAACAGCGGTGTCAGTTTCAACACTCTTTGATCGATAATGTTGATGATATTTCCATTTTCCGTATCAGGCATCTGTCGGGCGAAGCTCTGGGACAAAAAGACCGGAGCCTTCAGATTGATATTCAGCTGTGTGTTCCACTGATCTTCTTTCAGAGTGTCTGGCTCATCTTTCAGGAATACGGAACTGTTATTAACAAGGCAGTTTGCCGGACCAAGTGCGGTGCGGCAATCAGCGACTAGTCCCTGTACTTCTTCCAGCTCATTGAAATCTGCTTTTAGAATGACAGCTCGCCTTCCCAGGGTTTCAATTTCATGGGCGACGGATTCAATATCGGCTTTGGAATTATTGTAGTGCAGGGCCACATCCCAGCCATGTCTGGCGAAATCAATCGCGATCACCCGGCCGATACGCACGGCGGCGCCGGTAATGAGCACTGTTGGTTTCGTGGCTTGGTTCATGTCCTAAGATTCCAGCAAACTTACGACCCAATACTGAAGACACATTGGGATCGGGATTTTCTGTATGCACTGTCTGACTACCGACTACCGATTGTCGCCGTCGAGAATACCCCCGAGCGGTCCCAAAAGCGAGCCCTCACCCTTGTGCTGTCCAGCAGGGCCCGCCGCGGCCAGCATGCGTCCGGCAAGTCTGGAGAAGGGCAGGCTTTGCAACCAGATTTTTCCCGGCCCGGTGAGTTTAGCCAGAAACATGCCTTCGCCGCCGAAGATCATTGACTTGATGGATCCCGCGCGCATGACATCAAATCCGACTTGGGACGTTATCGCGGCAACACATCCGGTGTCCACATGCAGTTCTTCGCCGGGTTTCAATTCCCGTTCGACAACAGTTCCGCCGACATGGACAAACACCCATCCATCACCTTCAAGGGATTGCATGATAAATCCTTCGCCGCCGAATAGTCCCGTCAGAATACGCCGTTGAAAGAAAATGCCTATGGATACGCCGCGTGCGGCACAGAGAAAGGAATCCTTTTGGCAAATGAGTTTACCTCCGACGGTGTCGAGTTTGATGGCCAGGATTTGTCCGGGATAAGGAGCCGCAAACGCGACACGCGCCTTGCCCTGCCCCTCATGGGTGAACAGGGTTGAAAAAAGACTCTCGCCGGTCAGTATGCGCTTGCCGGCGCCGGTTATGGCGTCCAGTAGTCCGCCCGAAGATTTCGATCCATCCCCGAAAATTGAATCCATATCGATATCGGCGTCCTTATGCATCATGGATCCTGCCTCAGCGATAGCACTTTCGCCGGGATCCAGCTCGATTTCGACAAATTGCATTTCCGATCCATTGATCTCGAAATCAACGTCATCTGAAATGCCGGAAGAACGCTGATGGCTGACTCGGGTAATCTCGGGAACCGTTCCAAAAATGGGCATCGTTCAATCCTCGCAATTGGTATTGGCTGAATCCAAATATATGCCTTCGCCGGGCAGTTTTGTAGCAGAGTGCCCCATTGTCTGCAGCTAAGTCTAAGCTTTGTGGATGACCAGGGGGTTCAATTCCCAGAATTTCGAGAAGCCGTCTGCAGTGGCGAGGATGAGAGCTTTCGTTGAACCGGTTTTGCACAAGGGGCGGCATAAGTCGTTCGGTTCACCCGGTCCATGACCAGTTGGGTACAGGCATCAGTTCTGATC